>CABZRA010000004.1 GCA_902527995.1 uncultured SAR86 cluster bacterium | reverse complement strand
TGCGAGTGTTTTTAGCACCGATGTTCTTGATATTGCTTCGAAACAATTGATTGCCTTAGCATCTAGTTTGAGCTCAGGTTGCAAATATTGCCAGTCCCATCAGCAGATTGGATCTTCTTGGAAAAGATGCAATAACATTAGAAAAAGATAAGCAAGTCACAAAGTTTCAAGAAGGAATCCTTCCCTGGGCAATTCAAAACCCAACAGCTCTTGTTTTTGACGAGTACGATGCTGGTAGACCTGACGTGATGTTTGTTATACAAAGGGTCTTAGAAGTTGATGGAAGACTTACGCTTTTAGATCAGAATAGGGTTCTAACCCCAAATCCATTTTTTAGACTTTTTGCAACGGCCAACACAGTAGGTCTTGGCGATAGCACTGGACTTTATCATGGCACACAACAAATCAACCAAGGACAAATGGATAGATGGCAGATTGTGTCATGTTTAAATTACCTTAGTGTTGAGCTTGAGACCAAGGTGGTTTTGTCAAAGGTTAAAAATTTAGACAATAAAAAAGGTTCTGAAATAGTTAAAAATATGATTGAGCTCGCAAATCTCACTAGAGAGGGATTTAAGAATGGGGATATTTCAAACCTAATGTCTCCAAGAACAGTAATTAGTTGGGCAGAAAATTATCAAATTTTTTCCGATCTAGTTTCTTCTTTTGAATTGAGCTTTTTGAATAAATGTGATGAAACAGAAAAGCCAATTATTGCTGAGTATTTTCAAAGATGCTTTGATCAAGAAACCTCGGACTCAATTAGTAATTTAATAGATCAAGATTGAGTGACAGATCAAAAGAACAAGTAATTAAAGAAGCGCTTTCGTCTTCTACTAGAGCAATTTCTTTAAAACAAGAACTAGAAATAAGTTTTGGCCATGACTCAATTCAATCAAACTCAGTTCCTTTAAATGACTTGTCTCTAGAAAATTTAGCTCTCAGTAGAGCAAAAGCTGACAAAGTAGCTTTAAAAGAAAAATTTTCATACGAACGCAAAAATAGTTCAACCGGAGTTTTAGAACTAGATCAAAGTTTGAATGAACAAAATAATGTTCGAATTGAAATTTTAGGCTCACTTCAATTCAAAGGCTTGAAAAATAATCTTCGTAAAAATTTTGTCGATGAACTTCCTTTGTTTGAACCTAAATCTGCTCTTGAGAGTGTTAATAAGACTCTCGATATATGGTTGAAACATAAAATATTGAAAAATAAACTTGTTCCTCTTGAAGAAGATATTCTCAAACCTTTAGATAAAGATTTAAGAAAACTTGAAAAACAATTCATCCCCCTCTTAAAAGAAAATCTTAAAAATAAAGAGCTTTACCTGGAAACCATTAAAAATTTACTTAATGAACTAGATATTAAATTTGAAGAAGAAGAAGAACAAAAAGAAGAAAATTCCTCTGAAGATGACAATGATGAGAATGATACAGAGGAGGATAATCAAGAGGATGAATCTCAAGAAGAACAAGGCTCCTCGGAAGAAACACCGACAGAATCAGAAACTTCTGAAGAAATGGAATTTGAAGAGGAAGAAGTAGAAGAAAATGATGAAAACTGGATCGAGAATAGATCTAAGCTTGAAGAATTATTTAACATCGAAAACAGCCATGAATATAAAGTTTTTTGTAGAGATTTTGATGAAGTTGTAGATGCCGAAGATCTATGTGCCCAAGAAGAATTGAAAAGACTCAGATTAAGATTAGACCAGTTAATTGACCCAAGTAAAAATGTAATAGCAAAACTAGCAAATAGACTGCAAAGACTTTTGTTGGCACAACAAAATAGGTCTTGGGAATACGATAAAGATGAAGGTATTTTGGATACTTCAAAATTGACAAAAATTATTACAGACCCTCTCACCCCATTGAGTTTTAAACAAGAAAAAGATACCAAATTTAAAGACACAATTGTAACGATCTTAGTAGATAGTTCAGGTTCTATGAGAGGAAGATCCATGACAACAGCTGCTATCTCTGCTGACATCATTGGAGCTACTCTCGATAGATGTAATATTAAGACGGAGATACTTGGTTTTACAACGAAGCATTGGAAAGGCGGTGACAGCAGAAAACTCTGGGTCGAATGCGGTAAACCAAATAACCCAGGAAGGTTAAACGATTTAAGTCATATAATTTTCAAACCTGCTGATCTTGCCTGGCGAAGAGCAAAAAAGAACTTAGGCTTGATGCTGAGAGAGGGCCTTTTGAAAGAAAATGTTGATGGTGAAGCTTTACTTTGGGCTTGCAGCAGACTTTTCAAAAGACCGGAACAAAGACAAATTTTAATGGTAATTTCTGATGG
Source organism: uncultured SAR86 cluster bacterium (assembly GCA_902527995.1). Taxonomy (GTDB): domain Bacteria; phylum Pseudomonadota; class Gammaproteobacteria; order Magnimaribacterales; family AG-339-G14; genus AG-339-G14. The sequence continues at coordinate 52,934 of CABZRA010000004.1, read as the reverse complement.
CGCTCCCGTGGATGACAGTACTTTATCGACCAATTCCACTAGTTATTTAGATAATCACTTAAAATCAGTAATAAAAGACATAGAAAATAAAACAGATGTCGATCTGATAGCAATCGGAATCGGGCATGATGTTACAAGATATTATTCTAAAGCTGTAACTATTCACCGAGCAGAAGAACTAGGGGGAGTTATGTTAGAGCAGCTAACTGAATTATTCGCTGAAAACAAAGCTTCAGTATAGCTTTCTTATCTATTGACTTTATTGCTGCAAAGGAATAATTTATATCAATGAAAATTACTAAAAGACCTGGGCCACCTGAAGATTTAGTCTATTTCGATGATGAACTAGACCTTAAAGAAAAAGACGTTGAAGACGTAGTTGAGATTTTCAACACGCCCCTTACTGGATCTTACAATTGGGACTACACGGTTGCTGAAAATAGAATAAAAAAACTTTATGAATTAGGAAAAGAACTCAATTGGAATGGATCGATTGATCTTGATTGGAGTTACAATCATCCAAAGGATGAGAAGCTTCTAGGAGTTGATGGAGTAGAATTTCCTCATGAACAATTAGACTCATATAAAGCTTTATCGGACGAAGAAAAAATTGAATTTGATAGGCACGAAACTGCTGAAGTTTTATGTCAATTTTTGCATGGTGAACAAGGAGCGCTTTTGGTTGCTTCTCAGATCGCTAGCTGTGCTCCTACCTTCAACGCAAAAATGTATGCGGCTTCACAAACTTTTGACGAAGCTAGACACGTAGAAGTTTTTAACAGATATTTGCAGGAAAAAATTGGGTTTCATTATCCCATTAACCCTAATTTAAAAGCTTTATTAGACAAAATACTTACCGACGAAAGATGGGATCTAAAGTTCATTGGAATGCAGATTATTATTGAAGGACTTGCTCTCGCAGCTTTCACAAATATGAAATTATCAGCAAGGGACCCTTTATTACAAACACTTCTTCACTACATAATTAGAGATGAAGCTAGACACGTCACTTTTGGTATAAATTACTTAGAAGATTTTGTAAAAACTTTATCTCCTGAAGAAATAGAGGAAAGAGCTGAATTCGCTTTTGAAGCTTGTGTGGTCTCTAAAGAAAGATTGATCAACACTAAAGCAATGTCAAAATTTTTAAAGATGTCTGAAGAAGAGGCCAGAGTTTTCCAACTAAATAACGGGGGGCTTGACCAATTTAGAAGTTTCTTATTTTCTAGAGTAATGCCTAATCTTAAAAGAATTGGACTATTAACTGAATCAATAAGGCCAAGATACGAAGAGTTGGGTATCCTAGAATACGAAAATGCAACTAGCGATTACGAAATTGACTGGGCAGAAATTTCTAAACCTCTTGAATCATCTGAAGAAGTTAAAAAAGATTCAGATGAGATGCTTGCAGCAATTCAAGAAGCTCAAGCAAACGCTTAGTTTTTAATCTATATTGCCTGTTAGTAACAGCAATATGGCTAAATCTACAAAATTAGGAATAGACTTCGGTATTACTAACACCGACGTTGTTATTTCCAAAAACTCAGAACTCGAGTTTAAATCCTTTGATTCGAAGGGGGCATCAGTTAATTTCCTAAAAGAGATTATAGATTCTTGTGTCTCTGAGGTTGATAACTTATCAAAAATAGGAGTTACCGGAGGTAAACATTTAGACCTTCCATCATCTTACGAGCAAATTAAAATAGATCATTTCAACGAAATCGATGCCATCGTTAAAGGAGCTATTTCTCTATTCAATCCTGAAGAAAACTCTTTTATGGTAATTAGTTTAGGTTCCGGCTCTGCCTGTGCAATAAAAAATAACAATGAAATTTTTCATTCTGGAGGGACAGGACTTGGAGGTGGCACGATCAAAGGACTTTGTAGTTTAATTATTAAAGAGGATTCGCATGAAATCATAAATTCTCTTTCGGCCAAAGGTGAAAAAGAAAAAGTTGATTTACTTCTGAAAGACGTGGTTTCTGGACCAATAGGCAACCTACCAGAAACAGCTAGCGCGGTGAATTTCGGCAAAAGTGAATTTTCTGATTGTTCAAAGGAGGATCTAGCTGCAGGAATAATTAGCATGGTCGGACAAACTATTTTAAAAACAGCAATAACTTCTGCTTATTTTTATGAAATTAAAAAAGTATATGTAATAGGGCGAACGCAAAAATATACTTTAATGAGGGAAATTTTAGAAGATGGATTTAAGTTAGCTGAAATTGAAGTCGCTTTTCATGAAAAAAGTGAATATGCAATTTGTATGGGGACAATTTAAATTTAACAAGAAGTCCGACGATGTCCTACTCTCGCATAGAAAAGACTACACTACCATCGGCGCTAAGTAGTTTCACTTCTGAGTTCGATATGGTATCAGGTGGGTCACACTCGCTATTGTCATCGGACAAAATTCTCGTTACGTACCGTGATCCAATCAAATTAAAATCAAGCGATTACAATCAAATTTAGAAACATTAGTTAAGCCTCACGAACAATTAGTACAGGTTAGCTCAATGCCTTACAGCACTTACACACCCTGCCTATCAACGTCCTAGTCTTGAACGGTTCTTTAGGATCCCGAAGGATCAGGGAGATCTTGTCTTGAGGTAGGCTTCCCACTTAGATGCTTTCAGCGGTTATCCTTTCCGAACATAGCTACCGGGCAATGCCACTGGCGTGACAACCCGAACACCAGAGGTTCGTTCATTCCGGTCCTCTCGTACTAGGAACAACTCCTCTCAAATCTCCAACGCGCACGGCAGATAGGGACCGAACTGTCTCACGACGTTCTAAACCCAGCTCGCGTACCACTTTAAATGGCGAACAGCCATACCCTTGGGACCTGCTCCAGCCCCAGGATGTGATGAGCCGACATCGAGGTGCCAAACACCCCCGTCGATGTGAACTCTTGGGGGGTATAAGCCTGTTATCCCCGGCGTACCTTTTATCCGTTGAGCGATGGCCCTTCCATACAGAACCACCGGATCACTATGACCTACTTTCGTACCTGCTCGACCCGTCGGTCTCGCAGTTAAGCTACCTTTTGCCATTGCACTCACTGCACGATGTCTGACCGTGCTGAGGTAACCTTCGTACTCCTCCGTTACTCTTTGGGAGGAGACCGCCCCAGTCAAACTACCCACCACACACTGTCCTCAGCCCAGATAATGAGCCTAAGTTAGAACCTCAAAGTTACAAGGGTGGTATTTCAAGGACGACTCCACAAAAGCTGGCGCTAATGCTTCAAAGTCTCCCACCTATCCTACACATATAAATTCAAAGTCCAGTGTGAAGCTATAGTAAAGGTGCACGGGGTCTTTCCGTCTTGCCGCGCGTATACGGCATCTTCACCGCAAATTCAATTTCACTGAGTCCTGGGTCGAGACAGTATGGCCATCGTTACGCCATTCGTGCAGGTCGGAACTTACCCGACAAGGAATTTCGCTACCTTAGGACCGTTATAGTTACGGCCGCCGTTCACCGGGGCTTCGATCAAGAGCTTCGTCCGAAGACTAACCCCATCAATTAACCTTCCGGCACCGGGCAGGCGTCACACCCTATACTTCCACATTAATGTTTGCAGAGTGCTATGTTTTTAGTAAACAGTCGCAGCCATCTGGTATCTTCGACCTCTTTCCGCTCCAGAAGCAAGTTCTTTCACGTAATAGAGGCGTACCTTCTCCCGAAGTTACGGTACCATTTTGCCTAGTTCCTTAACCCAAGTTCTCTCAAACGCCTTAGTATTCTCTACCTGACTACCTGTGTCGGTTTGTAGTACGGCTTCCTATTACCTGAAGCTTAGAAGTTTTTCCTGGAAGTATGGCATCAATCACTTCTCGACTTAAAAAGTCAATCGTCATCAGCTCTCAGTCAAAGATACTCCGGATTTACCTAAAGTATCGACCTACAACCTTAAACAGAGACAACCATCGCTCTGATGATCTAGCCTGCTCCGTCACTCCATCGCAGTAATAGCAAGTACAGGAATATTAACCTGTTTTCCATCGACTACGGCTTTCGCCCTCGCCTTAGGTACCGACTAACCCTGTCCCGATTAGCGTTGGACAGGAAACCTTAGTCATTCGGCGGAGAGGTTTTTCACCTCTCTCTCGTTACTCATGTCAGCATTCTCACTTCTGATACCTCCAGAGAATTTCCCAATCCTCCTTCACTGGCTTACAGAACGCTCCTCTACCATAGATTAAAAATCTATTCGCAGCTTCGGTGTATGATTTAGCCCCGTTATATCTTCCGCGCAGGCCGACTCGACTAGTGAGCTGTTACGCTATCTTTAAAGGATGGCTGCTTCTAAGCCAACCTCCTAGCTGTTTAAGCCTTCCCACATCGTTTCCCACTTAATCATACTTTGGGACCTTAGCTGGCGATCTGGGTTGTTTCCCTTTCCACTACGGACGTTAGCACCCGCAGTGTGTCTCCCGTGCTGATACTTCTTGGTATTCGGAGTTTGCGTCGGTTTGGTAAGTCGGGATGACCCCCTAGCCGAGACAGTGCTCTACCCCCAAGAGTAATACACGAGGCGCTACCTAAATAGCTTTCGAGGAGAACCAGATATCTCCGAGCTTGATTAGCCTTTCACTCCAATCCACAGCTCATCCCCTCATTTTTCAACATAAGTGGGTTCGGGCCTCCAGTAAGTATTACCTTACCTTCACCCTGGCCATGGATAGATCGCCCGGTTTCGGGTCTACTCCCTGCGACTTAACGCCCTATTAAGACTCGGTTTCCCTATGCCTACCTTAAAAAGTTAAGCTTGCCACAGACAGTAACTCGCTGACCCATTATACAAAAGGTACGCAGTCACTCCGTTTATCCGAGGATAAACTTAGAGCTCCTACAGCTTGTATGCATACGATTTCAGGTTCTATTTCACTCCCCTCTCCGGGGTTCTTTTCGCCTTTCCCTCACGGTACTGGTTCACTATCGGTCAGCTAGGAGTATTTAGCCTTGGAGGATGGTCCCCCCATATTCAGTCAAAGTTTCTCGTGCTCCGACCTACTCGATTTCACAAAATAAGAAAATTAAATTACAGGACTATCACCTTCTATGGTCAAGCTTCCCAACTTGTTATTTTTTTTCTTAAAATGCTTAAGGGCTGTTCCGCTTTCGCTCGCCGCTACTAACAGAATCTCGGTTGATTTCTTTTCCTATAGGTACTTAGATGTTTCAGTTCCCTACGTTAGCTTCATTATCCTATGTATTCAGATAATGATACCTAGGTTATCCTAGGTAGGTTTTCCCATTCGGAGATCTCCGGGTTGTAGTTTGTTTATCAACTTACCGAAGCTTATCGCAGATTACCACGTCCTTCATCGCCTCTAGCTGCCAAGGCATCCGTCGTATGCACTTATTTACTTAACAAATGTTTCTAAACTAAAAAGTTTGAAAGTTAAGACAATTTGAATAATAAGCGCCTAATTTTATTTGCCATTAGCATTCAGAATTAAATAAATTTAATTCTTGAACTTGATGTTTAAAAGTTTTAAAACTTTTAAAAATTCTATTAATAATTGATAACAATAATTATTAATATTTGGATCACAATACTTTTAAAAAACACTCTTAACCTTAAAGGTTAGAAAACTAATTCATGCAATTCGAGCGGACACTCACAGTAAAAATCGTGTTTTATAGTTAGGAGGTGATCCAGCCCCAGGTTCCCCTAGGGCTACCTTGTTACGACTTCGTCCCAGTCGCGTATCACACCGTGGGGGCCGCCCTCCAAAGGTTAGGCAAACCACTTCTGGTGCAACACACTCCCATGACGTGACGGGCGGTGTGTACAAGGCCCGAGAACGTATTCACCGCGACATTCTGATTCGCGATTACTAGCGATTCCTGCTTCATGGAGTCGAGTTGCAGACTCCAATCCGGACTAAGGAAGACTTTGTGGGATTGGCTTCAGCTCGCGCTTTCGCAACCATCTGTATCTCCCATTGTAGCACGTGTGTAGCCCAACCCGTAAGGGCCATGATGACTTGACGTCGTCCCCGCCTTCCTCCGTGTTATTCACGGCAGTCTCCTTATAGTTCCCACCCGAAGTGCTGGCAAATAAGGATAAGGGTTGCGCTCGTTACTGGACTTAACCATACATCTCACGACACGAGCTGACGACAGCCATGCAACACCTGTCACAGAGTTCCCGAAGGCACAAATCTATCTCTAGAAAATTCTCTGGATGTCAAGGGTTGGTAAGGTTTTTCGCGTTGCATCGAATTAAACCACATGCTCCACCGCTTGTGCGGGCCCCCGTCAATTCATTTGAGTTTTAGCCTTGCGGCCGTACTCCCCAGGCGGAGAACTTAATGCGTTAGCTGTGCCACTGAACCTCAAGGATCCAACGGCTAGTTCTCATCGTTTACGGCGTGGACTACCAGGGTATCTAATCCTGTTTGCTACCCACGCTTTCGCACCTCAGCGTCAGTTACGGACCAGCGAGTTGCCTTCGCCATTGGTATTCCTCATGATATCTACGCATTTCACCGCTACACCATGAATTCTACTCGCCTCTTCCGTACTCCAGTATGCAAGTTTTGAATGCAGTTCCCAGGTTAAGCCCGGGGATTTCACACCCAACTTAGCACACCGCCTACGCGCGCTTTACGCCCAGTAATTCCGATTAACGCTTGGACCCTCCGTATTACCGCGGCTGCTGGCACGGAGTTAGCCGGTCCTTATTCTGTAAGTAATGTCACGGTTAAAAGGTATTAACAATTAACTTTTCTTCCTTACCTAAAGTGCTTTACAACCCTAAGGCCTTCTTCACACACGCGGCATGCCTGGATCAGGGTTGCCCCCATTGTCCAATATTCTCTACTGCTGCCTCCCGTAGGAGTCTGGGCCGTGTCTCAGTCCCAGTGTGGCTGATCGTCCTCTCAGACCAGCTAGAGATCGTAGTCTTGGTAAGCCATTACCTCACCAACAAACTAATCTCACGCAGGCTCATCAAACAGTGAAAGCTTCCAAGGAGAGGCCTTCTTTCCCCCGTAGGGTATATGCGGTATTAATTCGAGTTTCCCCGAGCTATCCCCCGCTGAATGGTAGATTCCTACGCGTTACTCACCCGTTCGCCGCTTTACTCGTTTCCGAAGAAACTTTCTCGCTCGACTTGCATGTATTAAAGCTGCCGCCAGCGTTCAATCTGAGCCATGATCAAACTCTTCAATTAAATTAAACGGATATTTTTTTCTAAAAAAAATATCAAAAAAGGGTTTTGAATATAAATATTCAAAAAGTGACACGTACCTTTACTTACAAGGCAAGTGTCCGCACGAATTACATGAACTAATCTATTAAAAAACTCCCTACGTTAAATTTAGCGCAGGAATTTGCGATTATACATATGAATAAGTTTAATTAAAGGGTTAATTTGAGCTTTTTAAAGTAATTTTTAAATGCCTCCTTTTTCCTACTTGAATTAAGGTTTTTTTGTTGATTTTGACTAAAAAATCTTCCTTAGTTACCTTTTTTCCATCAACCTTTACCGCAGATTGGGACAGCATTCTTCTGGCTTCAGATTTGCTTTGACAAAATATATTCTCTCCAAGTCCAGAATGCGCTAAAAGATCAATCAATTTTAAAGACTTCTGTTTTATTTTTAAATCAAGATTTAAAATATTTGTGGGGTCTTTTTTTTTGCCAAACCTATTTTTAAATTCCTCCAATGCCATTATTGATTTCCTTTTACCGTGGAATCTTTCCACAATTTCTAAACTCAACTTAAACTTTGTCTCCATTAAGTCAATTCCAGAAGATGACATATTTTTTAATTTTTTAATTTCTTTATTGGTTTTAAAACTCAGAAGATCATAATAACGCCACATCATTTCATCTGAAATAGACATTAGCTTTCCGAACATCTCATCGGGATTATCTGTCAACCCAACATAATTATTCAAAGACTTGGACATCTTCTTTACCCCATCCAAACCTTCGAGAATGGGTAAAGTGATAATTATCTGTTCTTTCATTCCATTGATTTTTTGTATATCTCTTCCAACTAATAAGTTGAACTTTTGGTCTGTCCCTCCGAGTTCAACATCAGCTTTAAGAAAAAATGAATCGTATCCTTGTACTAAAGGATACAAAAATTCATGAATCGAAATAGGCTGATTTGATTTGTATCTTTTACTAAAGTCTTCCCTTTCAAGCATCCTGGCAACAGTCATTGAAGAAGCTAATTTTACAAAATCTTGGGGCTTCATTTTATTGAACCAGCTCGAATTAAACTGTATGTCTGTCTTTTTAGGATCTAAAATTTTGAATATTTGTTTTTTATATGTAGCTGAATTTTTTTTTAACTCTTCTTTTGATAAAACAGGTCTTGTTTCACTAACTCCAGAAGGGTCGCCAATAGAGCCAGTGAAATCGCCAATTAGAAAGATCACTTTATGACCTAAATCTTGAAATTGCTTTAGCTTATTTATTAAAACTGTATGGCCTAAATGCAAATCGGGTGAAGTTGGATCAAACCCAGCTTTTACAGTTAACTTTTGTTTCTTTTCGATCAAAGAGATAAAATCTTTTTTAGGAATTACTTCTTCGATGCCTCTTAGGAGAATTTCGATTTTTTCTTGAACTGTAAGCATTTAATTAGAATATCAAAAAATAACTTTTATAACTTTAACAGATAAAATAATTGAAGATTAAAAATGAAAAATCTTTTTTTTGAAATTAAATATTATTTACTTTTTTTACTAATTTTGATTCTTTTGTTTATTGGAATTATTTTTTCGCCAAAAATCCCTTACCCATCGGATAATTCCGAGTTTATTGAAAAGGAAGTTTTCAGAAGTAAAGTTTTACTTGCTGATGATCGCCTTTCTCATGAAGTTGATACAAATAATGTGATTCAAATCCTTGAAATTAAAAAAAATGATACTTTATTAAATTTACTCAAAACATCTAACATCAAAGATGCTTATATCAGAGCTCTTATTAAGACTAGTGGCTCTGAAAAATTAGCTCAAATTAAAGTTGGTGACTTTCTTGAAATAAAAAAGACTAGCTTTGGAGAACCCGAAGAAATCTTTTTAACCTCTAACGAATTAGATGGCATCTTAGCGACTTATGAAAATGGTCTCTTTAAGATACAAAACTTTTCTAGGCCTTTAGAAAAACTTGAAAGATTTGCTTCAGTTACTATTGATACCTCTCTTTACGAGTCTGCCGTTCGTGAAGGATTGTCTGATAGTCTAATCATGGATTTAGTCTATCTATTTGGATGGGATATAGATTTTATTTTTGATATCAGGCCCGGCGATAAATTTGACGTTTTATATGAAGATTTTTATTGGAAAGGAAACCAAGTAAAAAATCCAGATATAAAAGCTGCAAGATTTTTAAGAGGTAATAAGGTTTTTACTGCTATCAGATATTTTTATAAAGACGGGACCAAAGAATATTTTTCTTTGCGAGGTAAAAATGTAAAAAAAGCCTTTTTGAGAACTCCAGTTGAATTTAGTTACATAAGCTCAAAATATAATTTAAATAGAAAACACCCAGTCTTAAATACAATTCGCGCCCATACTGGAGTAGATTATGCAGCTCCAAAAGGAACTCCTATTATTTCTACTAGCTCAGGATCTGTATCTTATATTGGTAACAAAGGAGGCTATGGAAAGTTAATTGAAATAAAGCACTCAGAGGATTATTCAACTAGATATGCACATCTATTTAAATATAAAAAAGGCCTTAAGTTAGGAGATAAAGTTTCCCAAGGTGAGATTATTGGTTATGTTGGTAAATCTGGGTTAGCAACTGGATATCACTTGCATTACGAGTTCAGAGTGAATGGCATGCATACGGATCCATTAACAGTAAAGCTTCCTGATGCTGAACCAATAGGTGATTCTGAAAAAGAAGGTTTTCAAAATTTGGCTGTAAGAATGATAAATAGAATAGATAATCTATATTTACAAATCTATGCAGCAAATTAGAAACAAAAATGATTTATATATTGGTACTTTATCGGGTACGAGCATGGATTCGATAGATGCGTCTCTTTTAAAAATCACCAATAATATAAAAATCTTAAATTCATGTTCGGTAAAAATGCCAAAAGCTCTTTTAGATAGAATGATGAAATTATCAAGAACAAAAAAAAACCTTTTTCTTCACCCGACAAAAGAGTTAAAAGAAGCTGATAACCAATTCACTTTGGAAACAGTTAACGTCGTGAAAAAGTTGTTAAAAAAATCCAAATTAAGAAATTCTGACATCCAAGCAATCGGTTCGCATGGCCAAACAATCCAACACCGCCCTTTTTCAAAAAAACCTTATTCTCTCCAAATAGGTAATCCAAAAATAATTTCAGACCTGACTGGTATTAAAACAATTAGTAATTTTCGTCAAACGAACATTATGAATGGAGGCAGTGGGGCTCCCCTTACTCCATCTTTTCATAATTTCTTTTTAAGAGAAAAGACAAAAAATCGAGCAATTGTAAATATTGGAGGCATCACTAATGTTACTTTGTTGCTAAAAAATAAAAAGACTATTGGATGGGATACTGGTCCAGGAAATTGTTTAATCGATCAAAGTGTTAAGAAGCTTATAGGAGGAAAAAATTCATTTGATAAAAATGGTGATTTTGCAAAAAAGGGGGATTTTCAAAAACTTACAAAAACTATCGATTTTTTAATTAAGAAGCCCTTTTTTAATTTAGAGACTCCAAAAAGTGACTCTACAGAGAATTACGACTTTTCAAAACTATTTATTAAAGATTCGAATATAAGTAAGTTTGATTGGATTTCAGCAATGACTGAAATTACTGCTTTAACTCTAGTTAATTCACTTATAAAAAACTGTTCGTCAAAAAAATTAAATATCTATATTTGTGGTGGTGGTTCAAAAAATTCTTATTTGATAAAAAGGATAAAAACAAAATTGCCTAGAGATTGGTCTATTGGTAATACTAAAACTATCGGTATCGACCCTATGTTTGTAGAAACCTCTACATTTGGTTGGCTAGCAAAGCAAAGATTAGAAAACAAGAAAATTGATCTAAAATCTTCTACAGGAGCTATTCCTTCTCTCACAGGAGAGGTATTTTAAGGTTAAATTGAAAAAGAAGAACCGCACCCACAAGTAGTTACAGCGTTGGGATTATCAATAACAAATCTAGAACCTTCTAAATCTTCTTTATAATCTAAAGTAGAGCCATAAATGTATTGCATACTCAGCGGGTCGATGACAATAGATACTTTATCTTTTTTTAAAATAGTATCTTCCTCATCCAATTCATCTTCTAATCTAAAGCCATATTGAAAGCCTGAGCATCCTCCACCTGTTACAAATACCCTCAAAGAAATTGCATTACTCTCCTCATCTGCAACTAATTTGTCTATTCTTGAAACTGCTGCTTCAGAAATATTCAGTTCTTGTGGAATGTACTTATCGATCATAATGAATTTAATCCTGAATCTTCTTTAGCTCCGGACATTAAGTTTAAACATTGAACCGCTTGGCTCGCGGCACCTTTAAGGAGGTTATCAATAGCGATATGTACTGTCAAAATATTTTTTTTCTTAAAAATTGATAGGTCGCAAAAGTTTGTGTTTTGTACCTTTTTTATCTCAGGTATCGTACCTTTCGGTAATACTCTAACAAATTTTTCGTTTTTATAGAAGTTCTCGTAAATTTCTTGGAAATTATTCTCTTGATTTTCTATTTCTAAATAACAAGTTACATATTCTCCTCTAAATGTTGGAATCAAATGAGGTGTGAATATTATAAAGGGAGCCGATCCATATTGTTTTTCTAGAAAATGTGAAATTTCTGATTGATGTCTATGAAACTCAGGCGAATAAGCCTTAAAATTGTCTTCAATTTCGACTGACAATTTATTTTCAACCGTTTGCCTGCCCGCTCCGCTTATGCCTGATTTTACGTCTAAAATTATTTGAGGTTCTTTTTTTAGATAGTGAATAGCTGGAATTATTCCCAAAAGTGAAGCTGTAGGGTAACAACCTGGAACAGCAACTAGATCAGCATCTTTTATTTTTTCTCTTTCTAGTTCAGGTAAACCATAAACTGCATTTTTTAATAAGTCTGTGGCTCGATGTTCATCTTCATATGCTTGCTGCCATAAATTGGGGTCAGAAAATCTAAAATCTGCAGAAAGATCTATTACTTTGATTTTTTTTCTTAGTAATGAGGGAACAATGTCCATAGAAAAATTATGTTGTGTAGCAAAGAAAGCATAATCAAGATCTTTTAAAATAGCCTCTTCAGCAGGAAAAAACTTTTGATCTTTTATGTTATTGAATGGCTTAATCTTTTCATAAAGATTTTCTCCAATACTATTTGAGGAAGATAAAAAAGAGACTTCTAGGTCAGTTTTTTGATCAAGAAGTTTGAGTAATTCTTCGCCAACGTATCCTGTTGCACCGATTATACCAACTTTGCTTTTTTCCATCTTTTTAATTAGTTTGGCTTGTCTTAGAGCAGCATTATAATGAGTTTATTTAACATGAGTCAGAAAAAATTTATTTTAACAATATCAGGGCACGATCCAACGAGTGCTGCAGGAATGACGATGGACATAATGGTTGCTAATAAATTTAATTTTCATTGTCTTTCCGTAATCAATAATTTGACTATTCAAGACGCAAAAAAGTTATACAAAGTAATTGATGTTAACGAAAAATTTTTTAAAAAAAGTTTAAAAAATATGGTAAAAAATTTCGAAGTTTCTGGAATTAAAATCGGTGCAGTCTCATCAAATAAAATTATTGAAGAAACTGCTAACTTTTTAAAATTACATCTAAATATCCCCATAGTTATTGATCCAATAATAAAGGCTGGAGGAGGAGGCTTATTTTTAAAGAAAAAAAATTTAAATTTAGCTTTAAAAAAATTATACCCACTCGCTTCTGTTTTAACACCGAATAGCGAAGAACTCTTTTATTTAACTGGCTTTAAAGAACCAGAAGATTCTATAAAAAAACTTCAAGATTTAGGAATTAGCAAAATTTACGTCACTGGGAATGAAATTAGTAAAAATATAGTTAATACGCTCTACGTAAATGGGGAAAAAAAACTTGAAATAAAAACCTCTAAATTAAATAAAAAAATTCATGGAACAGGTTGCGCCCTTTCAACATCAATACTTTGCAATTTGATCAAATCAAAAAATTTATACAAAAGTTGCAAAGAAGCAAATGATTTTATGGAAAAATATTTAAACAATTCTCTTAATACGGGCCATCAAGAGTTTATTAATTTGAATCAATGAATAATATATACGCAATAACGCCGGCTAATGAAAATCTAAAAAAACTAACAGCAAAAGTTAATAATCTTTTAAAAGTTGGTATCAGCACTTTCCAATATCGATCGAAGAATGAAGAGTTAGAAATTATTAGAAAAAACGCTACCTACTTATTGGAAATTATAAAAAGTCAAAATGGAAAATTAATTATTAATGATTTTCCTGAAATTGCATTAGAAATAGGCGCTGACGGATTTCATTTGGGAGAAAAAGATTACCATAACCAAAAAAATCAAAAATTTTTAAAAAAATATTCAAATATAATTAATGAAAATTACATTACAGGTTTCTCGTGTAAGTGGAATCTTAATTTATTAAAAAATCCTCCTGAGGAATTAATCAATTGGGATTATTTGGCTGTTGGCTCTTTTTTTAAAAGTTCTACTAAAGACGACATTGTTTATCCCCCTAATGAAGAAGTAATAAAAGAAGCTTTACTATGTAATGACAAACCTATATATGCAATTGGAGGAATTAATAGCGAAAATATAATGAATTTAAAAATGCTAGGATACGAAAGATTTGCTATCTCTAAAGGCCTTTTTTACGAAGAAGTTAATAATATAAAAAATATTTTAATCATAAATAATGAAAAAAATTAATATACTTGGTGTAGGTAATGCCTTGGTAGATAAACAATTTTTAATAGAAGATTCTTTCCTTGACGATATCTCAATACAGAAAGGAACTATGGGCTTATGTGAATCAAACTATCAAGAACAGCTATTTAAAAAATTATCTAAACATTTTAAAAATAGCCAAAACGCCTGCGGAGGTTCGGCAACGAACACTATTTTCGCTGCGTCGTCTTTAGGTAGTAGTTGTGGTTTTCTGGGCAAAGTTGCTAGGGATTCTAACGGAAAATTCTATAAAAAAGATCTTGAAGAGATAGGAATTCAAAACAATATAATTTCTGATGGAGAAGAAAATACTGGGACCTGCTTAATTATGATCTCTCCTGATGCCGAAAGAACGATGAGTACTTGCTTAGGAATAAGCGCAGACTTAAACCTTTCTGATATCGATGAAAACTTAATAAATAATTCTGAAATTATTTATTTGGAAGGTTATTTAGTTAGCAGCGATTCCTGTTTCGAAACGAGCAAAAAAATAATCAAAATTGGAAGAGAAAGAAATATAAAAATTTCAATTAGTCTATCTGATCCTAACATCGTCAATTCATTCAAGAATAGACTTGAAAGCTGGATGGCTATGCCTATAGATTATTTATTCTGTAATTTTGAAGAAGCGAAAGCATTTTGTGAATCAGAGGACATAGAAACAATTAAGAATGCATTATTAGCTGTAGCGAAAAATATTTTTGTCACTGATGGCTCAAATGGAGCTTTTGTAATTACAAAAAAATTTACAAAGAAAATTAACGGCTTTCCTGCCGAAGCGATTGACACCAATGGTGCGGGGGATATGTTTGCTGGAGGTGTTTTGAATCTAATTAGTAAGGAAAGAAAATTGGAAGAGGCTGCTAAGTTTGGCTGTTTTTTGGCATCCAAAGGAGTAGAAATAATAGGCCCAAGATTAAAGCCGAAAGATTATCTAGAATTATATGAAAAATTTATAAAAATTAACTAGAAAGTTATCTTAGGTTTTGGTAAATTTCACCACCTTAATTTTTTTCTTATGGTCGCAAAAAAGAAACCTAACTCGAAACCTATAAAAGTCAAAGCTAAGACAAAAGCACCTACAAAAGCCAAAGCTAAAAAACCAGCCCTAAAAAAAGCCGCAGCTAAAAAGACAACTGTCAAAAGAAAAGTTACAAAAAAACAAATTATTTCTAATCCTTCTGATTTTGAGTCTTTTGCAAAAACTTTTACACCTTACAATCCAAATAAAACAGAAAAATATATGAATAAGTCTCAGAAGAAACATTTCATTTCAATCCTAAGTGCTTGGAAGTTGGCTTTAGAGACTGAGCAAGAAAAAACTGAACAATTAATTCAAAAAGACCAAAGTAATTTCCCTGATTCTCTTGATAGAGCAGCCAAAGAGGAGGAGTTTATGTTGGAACTTAGAAAAAGAGAGCGAGAAAGAAAGCTTATTTCAAAAATTGAAATGTCTTTGAAAGATATAGATGATGATTTGTATGGTTTTTGTGAAACCTGTGGAATTGAAATCGGCATTAAAAGGCTAGAAGCTAGACCCACAGCAACACAATGCATAGATTGTAAGACCGTCGATGAAATAAAAGAAAAACAACAATTTGGTTAATGTCTTCACATATTGCTTATTTGGTTTTAGGGACTAATCTAGGCGACAGATCTAAAAATCTATCAAATGCTAGCTCCGAAATAAACGAGCTTCCTAAAACTAAAATTTTGAAAAAAAGCGAAATCTTTAAATCGCCAGCATATGGTCCCGTTAAACAGCCATTTTTTTTTAATCTTGCTTTGAAAGTTAAAACAGATCTTTCTGCATTTGCACTACTTGATCATCTACAAAAAATTGAAAAAAAACTTAAAAGAAAGAAAAATTCTCACATGAAACCTCGTACGATAGATATTGATATTGTTTTCTTTGACGATTTAACGATTAACAAACCTAAATTGACTATTCCCCACTATGATTGGCAGAACAGAGATTTTTTTATTAAACCATTACTTGAAATTAATTGTTTACAGATCAAAAATAGATTTTCAGAAATAAATAGTAAAATTTCTCAAAAACTTAAAATATTATGAGTAAAACCTACCCTGTTTCAAAATCTGTCAAAGATACAGCTAACCTAGATGAGAATACCTTTAATAAAATGTATGAGGATTCTATAAATGATCCAGAATCTTTCTGGGCTACTCAAGCTTCGCTTCAACTAGATTGGTTTAAACAACCGACTAAGATAAATTCGTGTGATATGCATGAAGGGAAAATTGAATGGTTTAGTGATGGACAACTAAATGCTTCTTTTAACTGCGTTGACAGATATTTAAACGAACCAAATGAGATTGCAATTATTTGGGAAAGCGACGATCCATCTTTATCTAAAAAAATTACATATCAAGAACTTCATGATGAGGTATGTAAATTTTCTAATTTACTCAAAAATAGAGGAATAAAAAAAGGAGACAGAGTGTGCATTTATATGCCCATGATTCCTGAAGCTGCCTATGCGATGTTAGCATGTGCGCGAATTGGAGCAGTACATTCGGTTGTGTTCGGAGGGTTTTCAGTTGAATCTTTAAAAGACAGGATCTTAGATTCAAATTGCGAAACCGTAATCACTGCGAATGAAGGGATAAGAGGTGGAAAGAATATCCCCTTGAAACAAAATGTAGACCAAGCTGTCAAGTCTTGTCCAAATGTACATTCAGTAATAGTAGTCAAAAGAACAAAATTAGAATTAAATTTGAATGGCAGTATTGACGTTGATTATTTTGCAGAAAAGGAAAAATTCAACCCTGCGTGTGATTGTGAACCTATGTCAGCTGAAGATCCTTTATTTATATTGTATACATCTGGATCTACTGGAAAACCTAAAGGAGTGTTACATACTACAGGCGGCTATCTCCTAGGAGCAGCCCTAACTCACAAATATATTTTTAATTATTCGGATGAGGATATTTATTGGTGCACAGCTGATGTTGGATGGGTTACAGGTCATTCTTATATAGTTTATGGACCGTTATGTAATGGAGCTACAACTCTCATGTTCGAGGGAATTCCAACATATCCCGATGCATCAAGATTTTGGGAAGTAATTGATAAGCATAAAGTAAGTATTTTTTATACAGCTCCTACTGCCATAAGAGCTCTTATGGCATTTGGTAATGAACCACTTAAGTCTTCATCTAGAAAATCACTAAAAGTTTTAGGTACTGTAGGAGAGCCAATTAATCCCGAAGCTTGGGAGTGGTATTACGAAAAAGTTGGTAATAAAAAATGTCCAATCGTAGATACATGGTGGCAAACAGAAACAGGAAGCATTTTAATTTCGGGATTGGCTGGATTTTCTAATCAAAAACCAGGAAGTGCTTGCAAACCTTTTTTTGGAATAAGTCCAGCATTGTTAGATGAGAATGGAAACGAAATTCAAGGACCAGGTTCTGGCAATTTAGTAATAAAAAAATCTTGGCCTTCGCAAATTAGAACAGTCTTTGGAGATCACCAAAGGTGTGTGGACACTTATTATTCAACTTACCCAAATTATTATTTCACTGGTGATGGAGCCAGAAGAGATGAAGACGGTTACTACTGGATAACAGGAAGAGTTGATGATGTTCTGAATGTTTCTGGGCACAGACTTGGAACAGCAGAAATTGAAAGTGCACTTGTTTTGCACAATGGAGTTGCGGAAGCCGCAGTAGTGGGTTTTGATCATTCAATAAAAGGTCAGGGTATTTACTGTTATGTAAATATGATGAAAGCTACCGCTCCAAGTGATGAACTCAAAATTGAATTGATCGAATTAATTAAAAAAGAGATAGGAGCAATTGCAAAGCCAGATCTTATTCAGTTTACAAATGACTTGCCTAAAACAAGATCTGGTAAAATAATGAGAAGAATACTTAGAAAAATTGCTTCTAATGATCTAGAAAATCTTGGTGACACTTCTACTTTAGCGGATCCAAGCATTGTTGATGAATTAATCAATAACAGGTTAAATAAATAAATAATGTCACTTTTATCTTTTCTAACTAAAACAGAATTACCAAAAGAACATGATGCTCTTGTTGGAAGAGAAGAAAAAATCTTTGAACCATTATCTCATTATGTAAACAAAAACACATATCCGATAGAAGGTTCAATTTTTGAAAAAGTTTATTTCGGAATGGGTTGCTTTTGGGGAGCTGAAAAATATATGTGGGAAATAGAAGGTGTTTTATTTACTTCAGTTGGTTATGGAGATGGTTTCACAAAGAATCCAACTTACGAGGAAGTATGCTCTGGGAGAACAGCTCATAATGAAATCGTAGAGGTAATTTTTGATCCAAATAAAATAGAATTTTCGATTCTGCTTAAAGCTTTTTGGGAAAATCATGATCCAACTCAGGGGATGCGACAAGGATATGATATTGGAACTCAATATAGATCAGGTTTGTATGTAACGAATCAAAAACAGATGGAACAAGCTCTAGAAACAAAAAAAGCTTATGAAGCTATCTTAGCTAATAACGGTTTCAAGCCAATTACTACCGAAATAAAAGAAATAAAAAACTTCTTTTTCGCTGAAGAATATCACCAGCAATATCTAGCAAAGAATCCAGGAGGTTACTGCGGGCATGGTGGATGTGGGATCAAGCTTGATTTAAGTTAGTGCATCCAGACAAATTCTGATTCATCTTGCTCAACTCTTTTTTCTTCAATTAGCTTAATTAAATGCGCTTGAAGAGAATATTTAGCTATGCTTAAAAGTCTGGGATCAACATCATCGTAAACTTTTTCAAGTAATGCTTCTAAAGAAGCTCTATTCAACTCTGTAATTGCATCGATTACTTTTTTTTCTCGAAACATTCTGTGACTTATAATCCAATCTACTACGGCATGTGGATTTTCCATCAAATCGCCATGTCCGGGGGCTATGTATTTAATATCTTCATCCTTAAGAATTTTCAGTGATTGTAAATATTGACTCATGCTTCCATCTGGAGGAGCTATTACTACAGTAGAACCATCCATTATATGATCGCCAGTAAATATTGTTTTCTCTTCTTCAAGGAAATAACACAAATGGTTTGATGCGTGACCTGGGGTATGAATTACTCTTAAAGTGTAATCCACTTGTTCTATTACATCCCCATCTTTGAGAATAGTTTGTGGCTTAAAGGTTGGGTCCTGCATTTCACTATGCAATGCTTTCATGCCCCTCACAGGTGCAGCAGTCCTGTGATGAAGTAATTTGGCTCCAGGTGAATGATCGTTATGGGTATGGGTTACCAAAATTTGTTTGATGTCCTCCCCACAAATTTTAGCTATGTTTTCTATATGCTCTTTTGAAGCTGGGCCTGGATCAATCACAGTTATTTCATCATGCCCAATTAAATAAGTGTTTGTTCCTGGGCCTGTAAAAACTCCTGAATTATCTGCAGTTATTCTTCTTACTAAAGGAGATAACTCAGTGATCTTCATAACCCTTATCTCCAGGAAGCAATCCAATCATTTTTCCATCTTTCATAAAAAATTTAGGTTCAATGCATGAAACTTCGTTTTGAATTTTTACTTTTGCTTCCATTAATTCTTGAGTATTTGCAAAACCCTCAATGGATTCTAAAGTTTTAATAGTAGGCAATATAATAGGAAAGTCCCCATTTTTTCCTTTTTCTAAAGCGTTTTCTGGAGAAATCCAAGTACTTTTAACTCCTTCACCTCCATCGTGCTCAGCTATTTGATTTTCAGGTGCTAAAGCAATAAAAAACCTAGTACTGTAACGCTTCATTTCAAACTTTGGTGTTACCCAATGAGATATGTATGCAAGTCTATCTACTGCCAATCTCAAATTCATATCTTTACAAAGCTCATATAAAACCGGCTCTCCTTGATTAAGCAGATCTCTATATTTATTTAAAGATTTAGATTCTTCTTCATTAGGATTATCGAATAAATCTCCATTTTCTCTATAAGCTAAAAGTACTCCACACTCTTCAAAACATTCTCTGATGCAAGCGACCCAATAATTTAAACCACCTCTCTCTAAACCGAGTATTTGAGAAGCCATTTCGTCTGTTAACCCAAAGCAAAAATCATTGGCTTCGTTGATTCCATCGATTTCATCTAATTTGCCTCCAGGAAAAACCCAAGCATTACCAAAATTTGTCTTCGCATTTCTTTGAATCATAAAAACTTCAACTTGTTCTTTTGGTGCGCGAACTAAAAGTACTGTGGCCGCAGGTCTAGGTGAAGATGGCTCATCTCCAGGACCTCCTTTCTTAAAATTTATAGAATTTTCTAAATTCTCTGGAAAAGGAGGCTTTGAACCTGATTTATTAGACATTACTTTTAAGCAACGAATTGGGAAAGTCTACTTTTAATTATTTCTTCAGCATCAGAAACTATTCTTTCGACCAACTCTTTACAAGTAGGGACATCATGAATTAATCCAGCAACCATTCCACAACTCCATGCTCCAGCATCCATGGTACCTTCTTGCATTATCTTAGGATACACACCTGCTACTTCATCTATGATGTCTGTAATCTGAATATCATCACCAAGAGCTTTTTCTTTTTCAAGAATTTTAGAAACTGCGCCATTTGATAAAACCCTCTCAGTATTTCTTAACGGTCTCATAATTAGTTCAGTATCAAGTTCAGATGCAGCCACTAAAGCTTCTTTAACATTGTCATGTACAGGAGCTTCCTTAGTAGCAATAAATCTTGTTCCCATGTTGATGCCATCTGCTCCCATAGATAAAGCCGCTGCAAGTTGTTGGCCATTTCCCATTCCTCCAGATGCCACAAAAGGAATCGACAACTCTTCGGCAGCTCTAGGAAGAAGAATCATGTTTGGTATATCGTCTTCACCTGGATGTCCGCCACACTCAAATCCATCCACACTCACAGCATCACAGCCAATTTTTTCGGCTTTTAGAGAATGCCTAACTGAAGTACATTTATGAATCACTTTTATTCCTGCTCCTTTTAAATCAGGCATGTAGGCTTCGGGACTTCTTCCAGCAGTTTCGACTATTCTCACTCCTCCTTTTATAATTGCTTCAATATATCCCGGATAATCTGGCTCTTGAAATCCCGGAAGAAAAGTTAAGTTCACTCCAAAAGGCTTATCAGTCATGTCGTGACATTTAGCAATTTCATTTGCTAAATCATCTGGAGTTTTTTGAGTTAGACCTGTAATTATTCCTAATCCACCTGCGTTTGCTACTGCAGAAGCCATTTCAGCAAATCCAACATAATGCATTCCTCCTTGAATTATTGGATGTTCAATTCCAAACATTTCTGTTATTTTTGTTTTGATCATTTTCTTCTCCTTTAAAAATAATTTAATCTACATACTCTATATCTTTCCTAGGGCTTTTAGCAATGAGAAGATGGAAGAAATTTTGATTTTAAGGAAAAAATTTTTATGAACCCACGAACCATAGAAACTAAAAAATTATTAAGGAAATTGTTAAGAAATTCCGAATCCCATAAGGGTGACTTTGGTCACGTGTTAGTTGTTGCCGGAAATATTGGATTTGGAGGAGCAGCTTTGCTTTCTTCGAAAGCTGCGATAAAAATTGGTGCAGGTCTTGTCTCACTAGCAACACGATCTGAACATTTACAAGCGGCGCTTAGTTTTGCTCCAGAAGTTATGACAAAACCAGTCGATAGTGGTCAATCTTTGGAAAATTATTTAGATTTTCCCACTGTAATTTGTTTAGGTCCGGGATTAGGAAAAGATTACTGGAGCGAACAGATGATTTACAAGTCTCTGGAGAACACTTATAAAAATAAGACCCCAATATTAATCGATGCAGATGGATTAAATTTACTTCCAGAATTTTCAAAAAAACTACCACTCCCAAAAAAAATTGTTTTAACTCCTCATTTAGGTGAAGCAGCCAGACTATTGAATACATCTGTAGAAAAAGTTAAGAAAAATAAAATCTCTGCAGCTAAAAAAATATCAAATAAATATAACTCGGTAGTTGTATTAAAAAGTCATGAAACCTTAATTTGCAAGGAAGATAAAATATATATCTGTGATAAAGGAAATCCCGGCATGGCCACAGCAGGAATGGGAGATGTATTGAGCGGAATGATAAGTGGTTTAATCGCTCAAAAACTTAGTTTATTTGAGGCAGCTTGTCTTGGAGTGGATTTACATGCTCGTGCGGGAGATATTTATTCAGAAAAAAATAATCAACAATCACTTTTACCAACAGATATTATTGATCTTTTTGCGAGAGTTATTAATGAGTAATGACAAAAAATTAATACTTAATTCCCTCGAGGAAACTAAAAAAATTGCTTCAGAAATTGCTCATAAGATAACTTTAATTTCTAAGAATACAGCCAAAATAATTTTTTTAAAGGGGGACCTTGGAACAGGTAAAACTACTCTTGTTAAAGAAATCCTTAAGGTTTATGGCTTATCAGAATCAGTTACGAGCCCAACCTTTACTATTGTGGAGCCTTACTTGATTGGTAATAAAAAAATATATCACATGGATTTGTATAGAATTGAGAGTAGAAAGGAATTGGAAGTTTTGGGTATTGAAGAATATTCAAATGAATCTGACAGTATTCTATTTATAGAATGGCCAGAAAGAGGAGACGGATTTTTTAAGGAATGCGATATGGAGATTTGCTTAAATCATTTAAATGTAAATTCAAGAGAATTGGTTTTAAGAAACTACTTTAGCTAATTAAGAAATTCTTTAATCAGAAATAACTTCTTCTAAACCCTTAATGGAGATTAGCATTCCGTGATGAACAGCTTCTGAAAAAATCTCTGGATCAATTTCTGTTGTCCAATTCAGTTCACAATTTTCTGAATCTAATTCAACTACCTGCATTGTTGCTAGGTGATGTTCGATTGGATTAGGCGTCTCTACTGCAGAATATTGCAATTTCATGTTTTCATTATCCAGCGACAATATATTTTCACGGACTTTTCCAATGCCTTCCATTTCAAAGACTCTAGAAACTCCTTCAAGAGTAATTTCATCTACACTTGGAACCCAATCGCATCTTGAAATATCAGATAAAATGTCCCAAAGAGTTTTTGCTGAGCAATTGAAAACTTTTGACTCAGATAAAACTTTCATAAAATCTTGAACT
The DNA here is from genome assembly GCA_902527995.1 of uncultured SAR86 cluster bacterium. Classification (GTDB taxonomy): domain Bacteria; phylum Pseudomonadota; class Gammaproteobacteria; order Magnimaribacterales; family AG-339-G14; genus AG-339-G14. Next base: position 29,912 of record CABZRA010000004.1, on the reverse strand, counting down.
TTAACTTAATCTTTCGATAATCATTGCGTTAGCTGTTCCTCCTCCTTCGCAAATTGCCTGTAAACCGTATTTCCCTTGTCTCCTTTCTAATTCATGTAACAAAGTCGTCATCAGCTTTGCGCCAGTTCCTCCGAGAGGATGACCGAGTGCCATAGCCCCTCCATTCACATTAAGTTTTTCTTTATTTGCTTTTAACTCATGCGCCCATGCTAATGGAACTGGAGCAAAAGCCTCGTTCACTTCGTAAATATCTATATCGTCTATTGATAAATTGGCTTTATCTAATACAGTTTTAGAAGCAGGAATAGGTCCTGTCAACATAATCACTGGGTCATCCCCTGCCAAAGCTAAAGAAACAATTTTTGCCCTTGGTTTTATGCCTAACTTTTCTAAACCAGCATCATTAACGATCATAATCGCTGCCGCTCCATCACAAATTTGACTAGAGCTACCTGCTGTCAGAACGCCATTCTCAGATAAAGTTTTTAAGCCAGATAAGCTCTCTAAAGAGGCATCGAAACGAATGCCTTCGTCAATAGAAACCATTTCTTTTTCTCCAGATGGTAAATCTCCTTCAACAGGAACGATCTCTTTATCAAAATATCCCGATTCAGTTGCAGTAATAGCTTTTTGATGACTTGCATATGCAAATGCATCTAAATCTTCCCTAGAAAAATTCCATCTTTCAGCCATCATCTCAGCGCCAGCAAATTGACTGAATTGAACACCTGGATATCTAGCTGTCATACCCTTGCCATTGAATGGCTGACCATGTCCTTCTTTAAAGCTATCAATTATATTGGATCCAATGGGCACTTGACTCATGACCTCTACACCGCCTGCAATTACAATATCTTGAGTTTCAGACATTACAGCTTGAGCTGCAAAATGTATCGCTTGCTGTGATGAACCGCATTGTCTATCAACTGAAGTTCCTGGCACAGATTCTGGGAGCTTTGAGCTTAAGACAGCGTTTCTAGCTACGTTTCCGGCTTGCGCGCCTGACTGACTTACACATCCAAAGATAACGTCATCAATCATTTCTCCTTTTGCACCTGTTCTTTCAACTAGCTCATCAAGGACCAATGCCCCTAAATCTGAAGGATGCCAATTTTTTAATTTTCCGTCTTTTTTCCCGCCTGGTGTTCTTACCGCACCTACGATATATGCATTACCCATTTTTATCTCCTAAAACTTATAAATTTTACTTTGAATTATTTAATTCGAATTATTCTATCAATTTTTTCTAAGTTTTTACCAAACCTAGAGCATTTTTTATATTTGGCTTGAAATACGACTTAGGCTTCATAATTTTTCCATAATCATTTTTTATTACTTTTCCATCTACAAATTTACTCATGTTTGATGCTCTGACTTCTTTCCAAACATTATCAAATTGAATGCCGCAACTATTACACATCCCCATAATTACCCAAACCAGATCGGTAAGTCCATCTGCTAATTCAATCAAATCATTGTTTTTAAAAGCATCTAGGGTTTCTTTATATTCTTCGCTAATTAATTTCATGTAAAGCTTGGCTTCGTCAGTATCTAAGGTCAATTCTTTTTGAATTGGCTGACTTCCTATTTTCATAAAAACCTCTACATCATTTTGATAAGACATCATTCCTCCATAAAGTTATTAACTTAAATTTGATGTTACCAGAAATAATAGATAGTCTTTATTCGATGGAAATTATTTTAAAAGATGGCAGTTATTTTGAAATTGAAGAAAATGATGTGATTGCTTGGAGCCGCACATATAAAGATTGCAATGTAATTCATGAAATCAGAGCTGCTGCTGAGTGGTGTGAATCGAACCCATCAAGAAGAAAAACTAGAAGAGGCATAAGGCGTTTTTTGAACGCTTGGTTATCTAAAGCGCATAAATTGAAGGGAAGCCCTCCTATCTTTAATGCTGAAACAAGTCATACCGATATAGAAGAGTCTTTGAATGATATTTCTTGGGTTTCAGATTCTGAAAAAAGGGAAATATCTAAATGGTATATATCTTCAAAAGGATTTTATTATCTTGATGGGAAAAAATATACCGAGGTCTATGGTAGTAAGAAAGTTGTAAGCATTTCTGAAAAAAAACAAAAAAACCAATCTAAAAATTCTTAAAAATTTTGTTTCTTCAAGAATAAAAGTTCTGATATTATTCGCGCCTAAACTTTAGAATATGAAAAAAGAAATTCATCCAGAATACAGAGAGGTTCTCTTTCACGACACTAGTGTTGATGAGTACTTTTTAATTCCATCAACTTTAAAAACCGATCAAACCAAAGAATGGGAAGATGGAAAAACTTATCCGTATTGCCCCCTTGACGTTTCATCTGCTTCCCACCCTTTTTATACTGGTAAACAAAAAATTATTGATACTGGAGGAAGAGTCGATAGATTTAAGAAAAGATTTGCAAAAAAAGGTGCTTCTGCTAAGAAAGCTCAAGCAACTGAAGTTGAAACTGAATCTCCTGAAAGTTCTGATTCAAGCTCTTCTGATGATGAAAATACTTCTGAACAAGAATAAAAAAAATAATCGAAATTTCATAAATTCTTAAAAATCTCTGATTGAATTCCGCCAAAAGAACCATTAGAAAAACAAATAATATTCGTTTCCTGATAATTTTTTTTCCTCAAAATTTTTAAAAATTCCTCTTTAGATTCGCAGAAATTAATTTTAGGATCTTGGCTTATTATCTTTTTAGCTTGGGTCTCATTTTTTGAAAAAAGGTATACCTCATCTGCATTCGATACAGCTTCTGGAATTTTTTCATCATGAAACCCTGACAGCATAGTGTTTGAACGCATCTCTAGGAGACAAATAATTTTTCTTGAACTATCAGCTTTCTTTAATGCCTCTAAGGAAAGTTTAATTGCCGTTGGATGATGAGCAAAATCATCATAAACAGAAACTGTGTTTTTTTCTCCTAAAAGGTCCATTCTCCTCGCAACACCCTTAAAATTTAAAAGTGAATTTTTAATAGAATTAGGTGTTACTCCTAACGATAAGGCTGTAAGAAAGGCAGCAAAAGCGTTTCGCAAGTTATGCTCACCAATCAGTTTTAATGAAATTTCGTTTACAAGTTCTCCATTGAAACAAACCTTAAAATCAGAGGTTTTATTTTCATTGATTATCATGGACCATCCTTTTTCAGAAAATTCAAAATTAAAAGGCTCTTTTATTGAGTAGAAACCATTTTTTAAAAGAGTTTGTATATTGTCATCTCCAAAAGGAAATAAAACTTTTACGTTCTGAGGCAATGATCTAATTAAATGATGAAACTGTTTTTGTATATCATCCAAATTGTTAAAAATATCAGCATGATCAAATTCTAGATTATTAATTAACAGAGTAGATGGTTTGTAATGAATAAATTTTGATCTTTTATCAAAAAATGCAGTGTCGTATTCATCCGATTCGATAACAAAAAGCTTATCGTTACCTAATTCAGCTGAATTTGAAAAATCTTTAACTTTTCCTGCAATTAAATATCCGGCATCAATACCGAAATCTAATAAGATTTTTGTAATCATTGCAGAGGTGGTAGTTTTTCCATGAGTTCCAGCAATTGAAACGACGTGTCTATCTTTTAGAACATAATTAAATAAAAATTCTGGACCCGAAGAAAAAGATTTATCTTCGTTAAGAATTTTTTCCATCAAAGGGTTTCCTCTACTAACTACGTTGCCAATAATGAATAAATCTGTATTTTCAGAATAGTATTTTTCTGAATAACCCTTATCAATTTTTACTCCAAGATCTTTTAAGACGTCACTAATTGGAGGATAGATATTTTCATCGCACCCAGAGACCTGGAATCCTTTTTGGATTGCCAATTGAGCAACCCCACTCATAAAAGTTCCACAGATGCCAAGAATATAAATTTTCATTTGTAAATTATATCCTTTTCACAGAAATACTTTTTTCAGTTATATTTGTTTGATGGCTCTAAAACAAAATGCTTTTTACGCTCAATCCGGAGGAGTTACTTCTGTGATAAATGCCTCGGCATGTGGGTTAATTGAAACAGTTAATAAATCTTCGAAAATTAATAAGGTTCTAGCTGGTAAAAATGGAATTTTAGGAGCTTTAAATGAAGAGCTCATTGATACTTCCAAAGAGTCCAAATCTACCATTGCAAAATTAAGACAAACTCCTGGAGGAGCTTTTGGATCTTGTCGTTTCAAATTGCAAGACCCGGTCAAACAAAAAAAAGAGTATGAAAGGTTATTCGAAGTATTTTCTGCTCACGACATAGGTTATTTTTTTTATAACGGAGGTGGGGATAGTCAAGACACAACTTTCAAAGTTTCTGAGATGGCCAAGAAGTTAAAGTTTCCTCTTCAGTGTATTGGTATTCCTAAGACTGTTGATAATGACCTTCCTTTCACTGATTGTTCTCCTGGTTTTGGATCAGTAGCTAAATATGTAGCAACATCAACTCTAGAAGCTGGACTTGACGTTAAAAGCATGGCGGAAACTTCAACCAAAGTTTTTATTTTAGAAGTTATGGGCAGAAATGCTGGATGGATTGCCGCAGCGTCATGTCTAGCGGGGAACGAATTTGAAGATCCACCACATATTATTTTGCTTCCTGAAATACCTTTTGAAAAAGCTAAGTTTTTAAAGACTGTGAAAGAAAAAACTCAAAGATTTGGATACTGTGTTGTTGTAGCTTCTGAGGGAGTTAAATACAAAACTGGAAAATTTTTAGCAGATTCAGGATCAGTTGATGCTTTTGGCCATAAGCAGCTAGGTGGAGTCGCACCAGTTCTTGCATCGATGGTAACCAAAATTGGTTTAAAGAATCATTGGGCGGTAGCTGATTATCTCCAAAGATCAGCAAGACATATTGCATCCAAAACAGATCTAGATCAGGCATATGCGGTTGGAAAATATGCCGTTCAACTCGCTTTGAGCGGTAAAACAGGAGTGATGCCGACTATTAGACGAGTCAGTGACCAGCCTTATAAATGGACAGTTTCTGAAGCCTCTTTAAAAAATATAGCTAATGTGGAAAAAAAATTACCTGCTGCATTTATTTCAAATGACGGATTTAGAATTACAAATGCAGGTAGAAGATATTTAAGGCCTTTAATTCAAGGGGAAGCATCAATAAAATATTTAAAAGGAATTCCAGATATAGCTAGATTAAAGGGAATTTTAGTTCAAAAAAAATTAAGTACTTTTTAAGATTTTTTTTACTGCTCCAGAAAAATTAAGAACTACTTCGCCGTCACATATAATTTTACCTTGTCCAAAAACAAGACTTTTTGTTTCTTTATCAATTTTTGGGAAAATTTCTAAAAGACGTCCGACTTTTGCTGGTGCAATAAATTCACATCTAAAACTTACAGTGGCTGCATAATTTTCCCGAGATTCCATTGCTGCAGAACACAGACAATAATCTGCAATGCTCATTAACATTCCACCATGGGCTACGCCTCCAGAGTTTCCATTTTCAGGTCTTATCCAAAAAGCCATAACTAAATTACCGCTGTCATTTCTTTTATAAAAACCTTGTCCAATATGAGATATATGACTTTCTGTCTGTTCTATCTTTTTATATCCATTCGGTAATGGAAATTTATCTTCATTCATGATGATGATTTTAACTCAATGTGTATAATTAACTTCCTAATTATGGACTTTAAACTTACTTCAGATCAGCAAGAATTACAAAAAGTAGCACGTGAATTCGCTGTCAATGAACTTACATCTCTTGCTAATGAGATGGAAGAGTCTGCAAGTCCAGTACCGCAAGACGTATTAAAAAAAATTGGAGAATTGGGATTTCTCGGTGTCAACGCGCCAACAGAATATGGTGGTCAAGGATTATCAAACCTTGATGCAATAATAATTTTAGAAGAATTCGGAAAAATCTCTTCCGCTGTGGGATGGCCGGTTTTTGAAGCCAATGCGGGTCCAGTTAAGGTAATTGAACATTTCGGTACCGAAGCTCTAAAGAAAAGAATTATTCCTGAAGTTTGTAAAGGAGAAAAAGTAGTTGCTGTAAGTATGTCGGAACCAGGAGCAGGCACTGGATTAACAGACCTTAAAACTAAAGCAGAGATCAAAGGCGACAAAATTGTTATCAATGGTAACAAAAGATGGTGCTCTGGAGCTGGTCACTCCGATGGATATGTTGTGTATGCGAAAATGTCAGATGCTCCAGCTGCTAAAGGAATTGGTGCGGTTTTTGTTGATTTAGATACCCCTGGTCTAACATTTGGAAATAGCGAGCGTTTAATGGGTTGGAGAGGGATTCCCTCGGCAGATATTTACTTTGATAATGTAGAGGTACCTTTAGAAAATTTATTGGTTGAGCCTGAAGATGGTTTTAAAAAACTCATGGAAACTTTTGATTTAGAAAGATGTGGTAATGCGACTATGGCTCTAGCTCAAGCTTCTTCCGCATTAGATTATGTTAAAGAATATGTTCAGGAACGTGAACAATTTGGCAAGCCAATAGTAGATTTTCAAGCAGTACAAATTAAGTTAGCAGACATGTTGATGAAAGTTGAAGCTTCTAGACTATTAATTCATCGTGCTGTTTTTAATGCAGCTAACGGTTTACCTGACATCCTAGAATCAAGCAGCGCAAAATGTTTTGCAAATGAAATTGCCAGAGAAGTAACAACTACAGCAATGCAACTTATGGGAGGATACGGATTTAACAAAGAATATGGCATGGAAAGAAAAGTCCGAGATGCATTTGGTTGGGGAATTGCGGGCGGAACTATTGATGTCCAAAAAGTAAATATAGCATCTGCAATGATCGGCAGACGTTTCAATCAAAGAGCTAAATAACTCTTATTTCTCTAATTATTTCGTCCATTTTTTCTATCAAGATTTTCTTGTCATCTTCAGTTAAAAAGTCTCCCACAGGAACTCTTTCACCTTTAGAGGAAATAACAATATGAATTGGATACCAAGGGTGTTTCGCTTTTTCTACAAAAACATACGCCCACTCCCTAATGAATTCAATTGAAGTTTCAGGTCTAAATCTTCCTTTTTCGATAATTAATTTTTCTGGAGAAATGGTTATTATTTCTTGTTTATTGGTTTTTTGATAAACGTAATACGAAGCGTATAAGACTATTAGAATTTCTAGTCCTGCAAATGGAAGAATTATTGGAGCTCCAATGTATAAAAACCCAAAAGCAATTATTAAAATGGGAGTTGAAATTAACATTAAAAAAAGCATATTACCTTTCCACGAAATCGAACGATTTGGCGTTAAAGTCAATCTAAATGTATGATTTGTTTCGAGGCGATCTGCAGTAACCATATTAAATTGCTATATTAAACCAAATCATTTTAATTAATTTTTTTGATGGCTAAGAAAATAATAAATTCTATTGATAGAACAGCGTTAACTCCTAATTATGCTCCTGCATGGTTTACCCCTATCAAAGGGAAAAAATCAATTTTATGGGATTCAAATGGAAATAATTACGTTGATTTCGGCGGAGGAATTGCTGTTACCTGCCTTGGTCATTCTCATCCTGAACTTATTAAAGTTTTAAAAGCTCAATCGACTAAGCTTTGGCATGTAAGTAACTATCTCTACAACGAACCTGCATTAGAACTAAGCGAATTATTAGCAAAAAAAACTTTTGCTGATAAAGTTTTCTTCTCGAATTCTGGTAATGAAGCTAATGAAGCTGCGATAAAACTAGCAAGAAGATACTTTTATGATCAAGGCAAGTTAGAAAAGAATGAAATAATTGTATTCACTGATGCTTTTCATGGTCGCTCTATGTTGAATATAAGTGCCGGAGACTCGAAAATACAAAAAACTGGTTTTGGACCATTATTGAAAGGCTTCAAAAGAGCAAAATTTAATGATCTTGAGTCGGTAAAAAAAATTATCTCAAAAAAAACGGCCGCAATTTTTATAGAACCAATTTTGGGGGAATCAGGAATAATTAGAGCAACTAATCCATTTTTAAAAGGCCTAAGAAAAATTGCTGACAAACATAAAGCGCTATTGATTTTCGATGAGGTTCAAAGTGGGATTGGAAGAACTGGTACTTTAATGTCGTATATGGGATATGGAGTTACGCCTGATATTTCAACGCTAGCAAAAGGGTTAGGTGGAGGAATGCCCATCGGAGCAACACTAGCTAAAAAGCACATAGCTGAAGCTTTTCAACCCGGAACTCATGGTAGTACTTTCGGCGGAAACCCATTAGCGTGCATTGTTGCGAAAAAAGTGGTTGAAATTATATCCTCACAAAAAGTTTTATCTGGAGTCGTCAAGAAAACAATCTCTTTTTCAAAAAAATTAAACGCTTTGACAGAAAAATATAATATGTTTTCAGATATTAGAACTGCTGGTCTTTGGATTGGATGTGATTTTAAGACTGTTAAATCATCAAATTTCATTCAATCTGCTTACAAAGAAGGCTTAATCGTTGTTCAAGCTGCCGGAGATAAAACCATTCGATTAGCTCCTTCTCTTATAATTTCAGATAAAGAAATCAATGAAGGTTTTAAAAGGTTTGAAAAAGCATATAAAAATATCGTTTAGAAAATTTCTAATCAAATTCTTGTTAAAAGAAAAAAATTTCTTAACATATTATTGTGTCGAATTTTAGATTTATAAAACTCCTTCTTATTTTTGCTTTGATAAGCTCTTGTGCTGGTCCCTCAACGCAAAGGATAAGTATTGATAGTGAAGCACTTGATGCAGAAACAAAACTTCAACAAAAATTATCGCTTCAAAAAATTAAAGCTAGATATGAAAGACTTCAAAAAGTGGGTTATCCAATTCTTAAAAATTCCTCGGAGTTATGCGAAAACACAATTAGCTCACTTGGAGTGATGTTTAATGCTTACGTATCTTCAGATAAATATTCAGAAGTTGAGAAAGAAGTTTACGAAATCGATGATAGGCTTTTATTAACTTATGTTATCCCAAGCTCTTCGGCTTTTAAGAGTGGACTTAGAAGTAATGATGAAATTGTATCGATCAATAATATTAAAGCTTCTGAAGATAAGGAAAAATTTCATAAAAAGCTTGAAAAGCTTAGGGCTAAATCAGATTCTTTAAAAGTAGTTTATAAAAGACAAGGCGAAGAAAGAGTTGCTACGTTTGATCCTGATCTAATTTGCAATTACCCAATCTTACTTGTTCAAAATGATTCAGTGAATGCTTTTGCGAATGGAAGTCAAATTGGCATAACAACAGGCATGATTAGATTTGCTCAGGAAGATGAACAATTAGGACTCGTGATAGCTCATGAGCTTGGGCATAACATTATGAACCATATTTCAAAGTTAAGAACAAATTCCCTTCTTGGCACAATAGTTGACCTAGCTGCTGCATATTATGGTGTAAATACTCAAGGTGTATTTGGTCAAGCAGGAGCGAGAATGTATTCTCAAGAGTTTGAGGCTGAAGCAGATTACGTAGGAATTTATTATATGGAAAGAGCTGGATACTCAATAGACAATGTTGCTGATTTTTGGCGTAACATGGCCGTAGAACATCCTGGAAGTATAAATCAGAGCCATACTTCTACTCATCCAGCTACTCCAGAGAGATTCCTTGAAATTAACGCAGCAATTGAAGAGATAAAGGAGAAGAAAAGATTGAACCAACAATTAATACCTAACGTTAGTAACGAATAAATTTTTCACTCGGTAATAACTTCCAATTTTTCTACTCTTCTATAACCCTTTGGTAAAAAGTTTCCCTTTCTTCCTCTCGTTCCAACAAAATTTTCTAAATCTTTAGCCTTCACAGTATAGCTTTGCTTGCCACTATGTATTTTAAGATCAGAACCTTTTTCAAGCGTTTTAATAAAGACCAGTTTATTTTCTTTCGATTCAAATTTCTTTTTATCAATATTGATAATTTTATTTCCCTTTCCTTTTGAAAGAATTGGTAAATCTTTAGAATCAATTAAGAGCATTTTTCCTTCCTCAGTGATAGATGCGATATAAGAATTTCTTAGTGAAGTAAGTTTTTCAGGTCCAAGAGGAATTGCTCCTTTTGTATTCAAAGCCGCTTTTCCAGATTTATTTTTTGTTTGAAGATCTGATATTTTTGCAATAAAACCATATCCACTATTTGCAGCCAACAAACAATATTCTTCTTCTGTTCCTGCAACGACCCCCGCAAAAGTAGAGCCAGATTGGGAGTTAATGCTACTAGAAACTGGATCTCCTTGTCCTCTAGCCGAAGGAAGTTTATGAATTGGCAAAGTAAAAGCTTTTCCAAAACTATCGATTATTACCGCATTTTGACTATTACGTGCGGTAACTGAAGAAAGGAAGTCATCTCCCTCTCGATATTGCAGGCTTTCAGGATCTATCTCATGGCCTTTGGCAGCTCTAATCCACCCTCTCTTAGATAACACTACAGTCATAGGGTCATTTGAAATTAAATCTTTCTCATCAAATGCCTTAGCTTCTTCTGCTTCTACTAGATCACTATTTCTAGCGTCACCGTATTCTTCTAAATCCTCTTTAAGCTCTTTTTTTAACAATGTTTTTAATCTGCTTGAAGAGCCTAGAATTTTTTCAATTTCTTTTGCCTCAGAGGATAGATCTTTTTTTTCTAGTAAGATCGCTTCCTCTTCTAGCTTTGCTAACTGTCTTAGACGTATATCTAGAATTGCATTTGCTTGTATCTCAGAAAGCTTAAATTTTTTCATTAAAACCTTTTTTGGCTCGTCTTGTGTTCTGATAATTTTTATCACTTCGTCAAGATTTAAATAAGCTTTTAATAGACCATCTAAAATATGTAACCGGTCATTTACCCAATCTAGTCGATGTTGAAGCCTTCTTTTTACCGTCTCGGTTCTAAATTTTATCCATTCTTTTAAAATTCCCTTGAGATCAAAAACTCTTGGTTTTCCGTTAAGACCAATGACATTAAGATTTACTCGAACATTTTTTTGCAACTCCGTAGTCGCAAATAAATGACTCATTAAGGCATTTTTATCAATTCTATTAGAACGTGGTGAAATGATAATTCTCACTGGGTTTGTTTCATCACTTTCGTCTCTTAAATCTTCAATCATAGTAATTTTTTTTGAATCAATTTGTGAAGCTATTTGCTCAAGTATTTTTGATGAAGAAATTTGGTAGGGAAGCGAATTTATAACTATTTCACCGTCTTCAATCTCGTAAGTAGCTCTTAATTTAATAGAGCCTCTTCCCGATGTATAAATTTCTTCAAGTTCTTCTTTTGAGGAAATGATTTCAGCCTTTGTAGGAAAATCAGGGCTTGGTATAAAACTCATCAAATCTTTGATTGAAAGTTTTGGGGAATCCAAAAGACCGATAGTTGCCTGGACAACTTCTCTTAAGTTGTGAGGAGGAATATCTGTAGCCATTCCTACAGCTATTCCAGAAGCTCCATTCAATAAAACATTAGGCAATCTAGAGGGTAGAAATTTTGGCTCGATTAGCGTGCCATCAAAGTTGGGCATCCAATCTACCGTGCCCTGAGAAATTTCGGTTAAAAGATTTTGTGAATAAGATGAAAGTCTGCATTCGGTGTATCGCATGGCTGCAAAACTTTTTGGATCATCCAAAGATCCAAAATTTCCTTGACCCTCAATTAGTGGGTATCTTGTTGAGAATTCTTGAGCCATCAACACCATAGCCTCATATGCGGCACCGTCACCATGAGGATGGAATTTTCCAATAACATCTCCTACCGTTCTTGCGCTTTTTTTAAATTTAGCTGAAGACTTTAAACCTAGCTCGGACATTGCATACACAATTCTTCTTTGAACTGGTTTAAGGCCGTCTCCAACAAAAGGTAAGGCTCTATCCAATATTACATACATAGAATATTCTAAGTATGCTTTTTCAGCATATCCGCCTATTGGTAAGCTTTCCTCTTTACTCATTTAAACTAGCGAGGTCTCCTTTTGTTTCTAACCAGTTTTTTCTATCGCCTGCACGTTTTTTAGACAACAACATATCCATCAACGAAGTAGAGGTGTTGCCTTTTTCTAAAGTTAGTTTTAGAAGCCTTCTTCCATCTAATTCCATTGTCGTCTCTCTTAACTGACTTGGATTCATTTCTCCTAATCCTTTAAATCTTTGAATCTCAATTTTCTTTTGTTTATTTTTTGAATTTAGTTGTTTTACTATTTTTTCTTTTTCATCTTCATCTAGGGCATAAAATACTTCTTTTCCTTGATCTATCCTAAATAAAGGAGGTTGAGCTATAAACACATGTCCAGCTTCAACCAAAGGCCTGAAATGTTTTAAAAATAGTGCGCAAATAAGTGTAGCTATGTGAGCGCCATCAGTATCAGCATCGGCCAAAATACATATTTTTCCATACCTTAAATTTTCCAGAGTCTTACAACCTGGTTCCAAACCTAAGGCCATGGCGATGTCTTTTACTTCTTGTGATTGTGTGACAGCATCTGTATCAACTTCCCAAGTATTTAAAATTTTTCCTTTAAGCGACATTACAGCTTGAAATTGTCTATTTCTTGCTTGTTTAGCTGATCCTCCTGCTGATTCTCCTTCAACTAAAAATAATTCTGTCTCTGAGATTTCTCCTGAAACACAATCTGATAACTTTCCAGGTAACGTTATTCCTTTTGTGATCTTCTTCCTTTCGACTTTTTGGCTGGCTTTCACTCTTACCTGAGCATTTTCGATGGCTATAAAAGCTATTTCTTCAGCCGCTTCAGTATGTTGATTTAACCATATTGCAAGACTGTCTTTGGAAATTGACGATGCTACATTTTGAAAATCTTTTGAAGACAATTTTTCTTTTGTTTGGCCACTAAATTGAGGATCTGTAAGTTTAGCTGATAAAACAAAATTACAATTTTTCCATACATCATCAGATGTTAATTTGACCCCCCTTGGTATTAGTTTTCTATAATCACAAAATTCTTTAAGCGCCTCGGTCATTCCGCTTTTCATTCCATTTACATGGGTCCCACCTTGAGGAGTTGGAATTAGATTTACATAACTTTCCGAAATTTTTTCTTTTTCACCTCTTTCCCATACTAGGGCCCAAGAAAGAGCTGAATCTTTATCAATGTGCTCCCCTATAATTGGATTTTCAGGAATATAGAGACCTTCGCCTAGTTCATTTATCAGATAATCTCCCAAACCATCTACGTAACACCATTCTTCTCTAGTTTTAGAAATTTCGTCTTTATATTTTATGGTGAGTCCAGGACATAGGACTGCTTTTGCTCTTAAAGCATTAGAAAGATTTTTTGAAGAAATTTGTTCAGTATCAAAAAAACTTGCATCTGGTTTAAAGACAACTTTTGTTCCAGTATTTCTTTGCCCTACCGAATCAACTTTTTTTAGATCCTTTTTTTTCAAGCTATCAGCAAATTCAATAGCAAACTTAGAGCCATCTCTCTTGATTTCTGCTTTTAGATAACTTGAAAGAGCATTTACTACCGAAACTCCCACTCCATGCAAACCTCCTGAAAAAACATATTCCTTATTAGAGAACTTGGCTCCTGCATGTAATCTAGAAAATATTAATTCAACACCCGGGACTTTTTCCTCTGGATGCAAATCAACTGGCATTCCCCTCCCGTCGTCTTCGACAGAGATGGAATTATCCTTATTCAGAGAAACAGAAATTTCTTTTGCGTATCCTGCAATTGCTTCATCAACACTATTGTCTACAACTTCCATGACAAGGTGATTTGGACTAGAGGTATCGGTATACATACCAGGTCTTTTTCTTACGGGCTCTAATCCCGATAAGACCTCAATTGACTCAGCGGTATATTTTAAGTTGGCCAAAATTAAAGATTATTTAGTAAATTTTCTGCTGTACTTACTTCAAGAGCGGTTCCAGCTTCCACAAAAACTGCTTCTAAGACATTATTATTTGCAACGGCAGCGTACCTTGCTGAAATTTCTCCAAAACCTATCATTGATGCGTCTGCCAAAAGACCCATAGCTTTGGAAAACTCACCATTTCCATCAGATAGAAAAGTTACTTTGTCAGATGCCTCAAGGTGCTTTTCCCACGCTTTCATTACAAAAGCATTATTTACTGCTAAGCAAACAATTTCATCTATACCTTTAGAAAGAATTTCTTCAGATTTTTCTATATAACCAGGGAGTTGAATTGAACATGTTGACGAAAATGCACTCGGTACAGAAACTATAGCTACCTTTTTATCAGCGAGATATTCGGTGCTTTCAATGGCATCTACTCCTTTTTCTCCAAGCTTAAATAGCTTTGCTGAGGGTAATTGCTCTCCCACTTTAATCATTTACTCTCCTAAATCTCATTATAAATTTTACTTCCAGAATCTCTGAATTCCTGTGCTTTTTGTTCCATGGCTTTTTCCTGAGCTTCTAATTCTTTTTTCGCATAATCTCTAACATCTTGAGAAATTTTCATTGAACAAAATTTTGGTCCACACATAGAACAAAAGTGAGCTACTTTGGCAGAATCTTTGGGTAGAGTTTCGTCGTGAAAAGATTTTGCCCTTTCCGGATCCAAGCCTAAATTAAATTGATCTTCCCAACGAAAATCAAATCTTGCTAATGAAAGTGCATTGTCTCTCAGCTGTGCTGAAGGTAGTCCTTTAGCTAGATCTCCAGCATGTGCTGCAATTCTATAAGCCATCAATCCTTCTTTTACATCTTCTTTATTAGGCAACCCTAAATGTTCTTTAGGAGTGACATAACATAACATTGCACATCCATACCATCCTATCATCGCCGCTCCAATTGCCGAGGTGATATGGTCATATCCTGGAGCAATATCTGTGGTTAAGGGACCTAATGTATAGAATGGAGCTTCGTGACACTCTTCTAACTGTAAATCCATATTTTCTTTAATTAGCTGCATCGGTACATGCCCAGGACCTTCAATCATTGTTTGTACATCATACTTCCAAGCTATTTTTGTTAACTCTCCCAAAGTTTTTAACTCTGAAAATTGTGCCTCGTCATTTGCATCAGCTATAGATCCTGGCCTTAGACCATCGCCTAGAGAAAAAGTAACATCATACTCTCTCATAATTTTACAAATATCTTCAAAATGGGTGTAGAGAAAATTTTCTTTATGATGAGCTAAACACCACTTAGCCAAAATAGAGCCTCCTCTAGAAACAATACCAGTTACTCTTTCAGCCGTCATTGGAACATATCTAAGTAACACTCCAGCATGAATCGTAAAGTAATCAACGCCTTGTTCAGCTTGTTCTATCAAAGTTTCTTTGAAAACCTCCCAATTTAAATCTTCAGCAACGCCGTTTACTTTTTCAAGAGCTTGATAAATTGGAACCGTGCCAATAGGGACTGGAGAATTTCTTACAATCCACTCTCTCGTTTCATGGATATTCTTCCCAGTAGACAAATCCATGACTGTATCTGCGCCCCATCTTGTAGACCATGTAAGTTTTTCTACTTCGTCGTGAATTGAAGACGACAAGGCAGAATTTCCGATATTTGCATTGACTTTAATCTTGAAGTTCCTACCTATTATCATCGGCTCTATTTCAGGATGATTAATATTTGCTGGAATTACGGCTCTTCCTGAAGCAACTTCATCGCGAACAAACTCTGGGGTTATTATCTTCGGAAGATTAGCTCCTAAATTTTCACCTGAATGGTAAGTTCCTTGCCTTAAATTTTCATTTTCTTCACTGCATTGATTCTCACGAATTGCAATATATTCCATCTCCTCAGTTATTTTGCCTTGCCTCGCTAATGACATTTGAGTTGAATTTGGAAGAGAAGCTTTTCTAGATTTTAACCAATTATCTCTTAACTTTGGCAGTCCTTTCTCAATGTCTATAGAAACTTCAGGATCGGAATAAGGTCCCGAAGTATCATATAAATAAATAGGAGGATTATCTTGTTTTCCTTCGGAACTTACTGATTGAGTCTGCAAAACTTTTCTCATTGGAACCTTAATATTTTTATTAGATCCATTGATATAAATCTTTTTGGATCCATTGAAAAGTTTGGTAGCGGTGTGAAGAATTTGCGTTGATTCTGGAGAGGTGTCTAGCGTTCTAGATGATAGTTTCTTCACTAGGTATATTTTAAAACTATTTGCGTCTGAACAAAATTGTTTTTTTAAAAAAAAACTAATTTTTATATAAAATTATATTCATTTGTATAATGTTTACAGTGTCAACTTTAAATAATATATAATTTCAATGTGTTTAAATTATATTTTATTATTTCTTCATTCTTCCTTTCGATTTTAATAAGTGGGCAATCATTATCTCTTGCCGAGATTTATGAATTAGCATTAGATAAAGATCCCGAATTGAAAATAGCAGAAGCAACTTATCGTGCCGAAAAAGAAGCCAAAGCAAAAGGAATAGCAGGTCTCTTGCCAAGCTTGACCACTAGAGGCATTTCTAGCTGGAACGAATCAGAAGTACTTCGAGGTTCTCAATCCACCTTTTTTGACGGTACTGGAAATAATACTTATGGATATTCTGCAGATTTAATTCAACCCATTTTTAGGGTTGATAGATGGTTCCAATTCAGTCAAGGAAAAGCGATGAGCGAAATTGCTAAAGCCAAATTTGCTTTTGCACAACAAGAAACCATAACAAGGGTTTCGATAACATATTTCAACTTATTAAAAGCGATAAAAAACTTGGAAGTAGCTCAAGCAGAAGAAAGCGCAATCAAGAGACAAAGAGACATAGCAAAAAGACTTTTTGAAGAGGGAGTTTCCTCTGTTACTAATTTTCAAGAGGCACAAGCATTTTATGACCTATCCCAAGTTTCGAGGATTGCTAGTCAAGGTCAATTGGAATTTGCTCGTGAAGCATTAATAGCGATTATTGGAGAAGCGCCAGATTTAGCTGATTTAAACGAGACATATCCTGTTAGCTCGCCTAATCCTAAGTCTCAAGAACAATGGGTAGGTATGGGCCTAACTAATAATTTTTCTTTAAAAGCTGCAAAACTTGCTACCAGAGCCTCTAAGAGAAATGCGCAAAGTAAGCTTTCTGATCATTTCCCAGATGTTGACCTTGTCGCCAATGTGACTCGCAACAATAGTAGACAACCTTCCTTCGCTGGTGGGAATTTTAGTTTTGAAGAAAATTATATTGAAGATAGAAAATATAGCCTTCAATTTTCTTGGCCTTTAATGGCTGGTGGGCTAATAAGTTCAGAAAGAAGGGAAGCTTATGCGAATTTTGAAAAAGCTCAACAAGAAGAAATATTAATGGAAAGAAAAATTAAGCAACAAATTAAATCTTCTTATTCATCTGTGCTTACAAACCTAGCAAATGTTAAAGCTCGTGAACAAGCATTAAAATCTTCCCGATCAGCTTTGCGAGCTACTCAATTTGGGTATGAATCTGATACAAGGAATATCGTAGATTTGCTTAATGCAGAAAGAAATTTTTTCTCAGCTCAGAGAGATTTTAATTCTTCTAAATATGATTTTATTATTGCGGAACTTAATCTCAAATTATCTGCTGGCATCTTATCTCCTGCTGATATTTATGACATCAGTAATTTTATGACAGATTAATATGCCTGAACTTCCCGAAGTAGAAACGACTCTGCGTGGAATTTCAAAAAGAATTCTAAATAAGCAAATAAATTCTTTTGAACCTAGAACCGAGAAACTTAGGTGGCCTATAAATAAAAACCTCAAAAAATTTCTTAAAAACAAAAAGGTGTGCTCTGCTGAGCGTAGAGGAAAATACATTATCTTAAATCTTTCAGAAGGGCATCTCTTGATTCATTTAGGTATGTCAGGAAAACTTAGAGTTTTCAACAAACCTACTGACCCAAAGAAACATGAACATTGGGATATCAATTTTACTGATGGTTGGACCTTAAGATATACAGACATCAGAAAATTTGGCGCCTTAATAAAAATTGACACTAAACCTGATCAACATAAATTACTTAAAAATTTAGGACCCGAACCACTTGGTAACAGCTTTAACGGAAAATACCTATTTTCAGTCACAAGAAAAAAAACACGTCCGATAAAGAATTTAATCATGGATGCAAACATTGTCACTGGTGTTGGGAATATTTATGCTAATGAAGCACTTTTTTTAGCTGGCATCCGCCCAAGAAAACAATCGCAAAGACTTTCAAAAACCAACTGCGAAGATCTATCTCAAGCCATTAGGCAAACTTTGACTGAGGCCATCGAAGCAGGCGGAACCACACTCAAAGACTACACCAACGCATCTGAAGCTCCTGGTTACTTTAAAAAAGAGCTAAGAGTTTACGATCGTGGCAATCTTCCCTGTTTAACTTGCGGTGCAAAGTTAAAGCTAATTAAGCAGGCAAACAGACAAACCGTGTACTGCCCTGTATGTCAAAGTTAAGAAAGTTTACTTTTTAATGCTTCTAGAGAAATTGGGTGAACAAATTCAGATACATCCCCGCCCATTTTGCAAATTTCTTTGACTAGAGTAGATGAAATATAAGAATACTTTTCTTTTGGTGTTAAAAATACACTCTCTAATTCGGGCATCATTGCACGATTCATGTTTGCTAATTGAAACTCGTATTCAAAGTCAGCCACAACTCTCAGTCCTCTGATCAAAATTTTTGCATCATTGTCTTTTGCTAAATCTACTAAAAGCCCTGAAAAACCAATCACTTCGATTTTTTTATTATCAGAAAATATTTTCTTTGCAATTTCAATTCTCTCTTCAAGAGTAAACAGAGGATTTTTAGCTTCGCTGGCTGCAATGGCTATAACAACCGAATCGAATAATTCACAAGCTCTTTCAATTAAATCTACGTGACCTTTGGTAATTGGATCAAAAGTACCAGGGTAAATAGCTTTTTGACTCATCGAGGTATTATATTCTATTTACCTTAGTAATTTAGAAATAATACCTCTGAGTTATGAAAGCTTAAAACAAATCTGCGTTCATGACTTTATTCCACGCGCTAATAAAGTCATTGATGAATTTATCTTTATTATCCTCGGTAGCATAGACTTCAACTAAAGCTCTTAACTGAGAATTTGATCCAAAAACCAAATCGGCTCTTGATGCTGTTCTTGCTTTTTCGCCGGTCACTCTGTCGAAGGCTTCATATGAATTACCCGTACCATTTGGTTTCCATTGAACTCTCATATCTAAAAGTGTTTTGAAATAATCATTTGAGAGTTCGTCTGGAGTTTCTGAAAGCAATCCATAGTCACTCGCGGTGATTCCGAGAGATCTCATTCCTCCAATCAAAACGGTCATCTCAGGAGCTGTTAGTCCCAACAACTGAGATTTATCCAACATAATCTCTTCAGCGCTAACACTTAATCCAGACCTGTGATAATTTCTAAAAGCACAAGACAAAGGCTCTAAATATTCAAACGAATCCGCATCGGTTTGATCTTGAGAGGCATCAGCTCTTCCTGGAGTGAATGGAACTTCTGCGCCAGTAGCTTTCTCGATACCAATATTTCCACCAAGAATTATAACGTCGGCAATTGACGCTCCAGTTTCTTCAGATATAGATGCGTAGATATCGAGGACTTTTGAAAGTTGTTCAGGTTTATTGGCTTCCCAATCTTTTTGGGGCGCTAAACGGATTCTTGCTCCGTTAGCTCCACCTCGCATATCAGAACCCCTATATGTGGAGGCACTTGCCCAAGCTGTTTCAACCATTTCTTGAATGGACAACCCACATGACTGGAGTTTTTCTCTGACAACATCTACATCGTAATCGGAGGTTCCTGCTGGGATTGGATCCTGCCATATTAAATCCTCTTCAGGAACTTCTGGTCCCATGTAATTAGATTTAGGACCCATATCTCTATGCAACAATTTAAACCAAGCTTCAGCGAAAGCATCGGCAAATTCATCGGGGTTATTAAGAAAATGCTCAGATATTTTTTTGTAACTAGGATCGGTTTTTAAGGCGATATCGGTAGTTGCCATAATTGTAGGCTCTTTTTTACTTGGATCATGAGCACTTGGTGCCATGTCTTCTTCCTTCTGATCTATTGCATACCACTGGTGTGCGCCAGCAGGACTCTTGCCCAGCTCCCAATCGTATTTAAAAAGTAATTCGAAGTACCCGTTATCCCATTTAATTGGATCTGTGGTCCAAGCTCCTTCCAAACCACTTGTAATGGTATCTTGACCTAAACCGCTTCCGTGGGCATTGGTCCAACCTAAACCCATTTGTTCAATAGGTGCTCCTTCAGGCTCTGATTGAACCAAATCAGCATCTCCGGCACCGTGACATTTTCCGAAAGTATGTCCGCCCGCAACAAGTGCAACGGTTTCATAATCGTTCATTGCCATACGGCCAAAAGTTGTTCTTATGTCATGTGCACTAGCCATCGGATCTGGATTTGCATCTGGTCCTTGTGGATTGACATAAATCAAACCCATTTGAACTGCAGCAAGAGGGTTATCTAACTCTCTTTCGCCCTGGTAACGAGTATTTTCTAGCCATTGTTCTTCGACGCCCCATAAAATGTCTTCCTCAGGAGCCCAAATATCTGGTCTACCCCCACTGAATCCATAGGTTTTTCCGCCCATCGATTCGATGGCTACGTTGCCAGAAAGTATCAATAAATCTGCCCAACTTATTTTGTTTCCGTATTTCTCTTTTATTGGCCACAAAAGACGTCTAGCTTTATCAAGATTTCCATTATCAGGCCAGCTATTTAAAGGGGCAAAACGCTGTGCACCTGTGCCTCCACCGCCTCGGCCATCGGTTGAACGATAGGTTCCAGCAGCATGCCAGGTTAATCTAATGAAAAATGGACCGTAATGACCATAATCAGCTGGCCACCAATCTTGAGAATCTGTCATGAGGTCTAGTAGATCTTGCTTCAATGCAAAATAGTCTAATTTTTCAAATTCAGACTTATAGTCAAAGTCTTCTCCCATTGGGTTTGATTTGGTGTCGTGTTGGTGAAGAATGCTTAAGTTAAGCTGATCAGGCCACCAATCTTTGTTTGAAGTTCCGCTCGTAGTATTTTTAGTCATTGAGCCATGCATGACTGGACATTTTTCAACGTTCGTTTCTGTTTTATCCATAATACCCTCTAATTTATTTTTAAAACTTCTTTTAATTTACCTTTATTTGATATATTGTTAAATATATATTTTTCTAATTTATAATTCGATAAAATCGAACGTTAATGATTTCAATAAAACAAATTAATTACGCAATTGCTGTAGCTGAAACTCTTCATTTCAAAAAAGCAGCAGAGCAGTGTTTTGTTTCCCCTTCCACATTGAGTAATGCGATAACAGAAATGGAAAATCAACTAGGACTTAAGATTTTCGAACGTGATAATAAAAAAGTTATTGTCACAAATCTAGGAAGATCAATAATAGAGAAAGCAAAAAATATAAAAAATGAAATTGAAAATATCAGCAAATTGAGTGAGCTCAATTCAGAGCCTTTTTCAAATTCAATATCTTTGGGAATAATCCCGACCATTGGCCCCTTCCTTCTTCCAATTCTTTTGCCAAGAATAAAAAAGGATTATCCGAACCTAAATTTAAATATTATTGAAGCCCAAACCGATGTTCTTTTGAAAAAAATATCTTCCGGAGAAATAGAAATGGCAATTATGGCGTTACCATTTGAAACCTCTGGTTACAAAGTTAATAAGTTTTGGAATGAAAATTTTTTTTGGATTACAAAAAAAGAAGATCCCAGATCAAATAAAACTTCAATTAAGGCAAAAGACTTAGATCTATCGGAATTAATAATGCTCGAAGAAGGAAATTGTTTAAAGGACCACATTTTAAATGCTTGTAAAATAAAAAATACTTCAAAAATTACGTTCAACGCTTCTACCTTGAGTACTTCCATCGAGCTAGTAAAAGGAGGAATAGGAACCACGCTGGTTCCAGAAATGGCAGTAACTAAACTTATTGCTGATAATCCAGAATTATCAAAAATAAAACTTGACGAAAAAGGCCCTCACAGAGAGATAGCTTTAATTTCTAGACAAAATTATGCCGGAGAAAGAGAAGTGAAAGACTTGATGAAATTATTTTCTGAGGAGCTGAAAAATCACAAAAATATTAGAATTGATTAATTTTTAATTTCTACCTTAAGTTTTTTTATTTGTCTCTTGTTTGAAGAAAGAATACTGAATTTCAAATTATCTATTTTTATTGACTCTCCAGTTTTAGGAAATCTTCCAAATTTATTTGTAACGACGCCTCCGATAGTATCAAAGTCCTCATCTGAAAAATTAGTAGAAAAATTACTATTAAATTCTTCAATCTCTGTGATTGCCTGAACAGAATATTCTGTTTCTGATTTCTGAATAATTTTCGTTTTCTCTCCGATATCTGTCTCATCTTCGATTTCGCCGACTATCTCTTCTAATACATCTTCAATAGTTACCAATCCACTTACTTCTCCAAATTCATCTACAACAAGTGCCATGTGGCTTCTATTAGATTTAAATTCATCTAATAAGACATTTATTTTTTTACTCTCAGGTATGTGGTTAACAGGTCTTACTATTTCTTGTATTTCAAACTCGTCAATGTTAAAACCTTCGTTTATCAGTCCTGGGGCAAACTTTAATAGATCTTTTGCAAGTAAAATTCCAATGATTTTTGACTCATCTTCATTAAAAACTGGGAACCTGGAGTGAGAAGATTTCACAACTTTATTAATTAACTGATCGGTACTATCAGATTCATTTAATGAAATCATTTGTGATCTTGGAACCATCACATCTCTTACTGGTATCGTCGCAAACTCAATAGTTTCCTCCATCATTTCTAGCACGTCTTTATCAATAATATTATTCTCTTCCGCCTCTTTTAAAACAGACGCTAGCTCATTTTGATTGATAGGTTTGAAAGAGATTTTCCTATAAATCTCTCTCAAATTATTTCTTATTCTTTTGAAGATACCCAGTTTTTGATCCAACTGAGCCTCAGTACTTGGAGGTTCTTCTTTCATCCTAATAAGGATCTCCCGCGGAAATATTTTTCATTATTTTCTTTTCAATGCTCTCCATCTTATTTTCTTCCTCTTCTTTAATGTGATCAAATCCTATTAAATGAAGAAGGCCGTGGATTATCATATGTTTTAGTCTATTTTCAAAGATTTTTTTATATTTTTTTGATTCTTCATAAATTATCTCTTCACACAATGCAATTTCTCCAATTAAGGTTTTTTCATTCCCAACTGGAAAATTTTTTGGCAATTCGAAAGATAAAACATTTGTAGGTTTGTCCTTATTTCTATAAGTTTTGTTTAGTAATTGCATTTCCTCTGAACTAACAAAACTCAAATTTAACTGGTGATTCTTTGTGAATTTGTATTCAACAGTTTTCAAAACCTCTATAACGACATTTAAAATTTCTGATTTCGATAATTTAATAAATTTTGAGGAATTAAAATTATTTAAACTTAGATGCATCAATCTTTTTTTCGTTCGTAAGCTTCAATAATTTTCTGTACTAAATTATGTCTGACGACGTCATCTGCATGAAAATAATGAAAAGCGATATCTTTTTGACTATCCAAAATTTTTACAGCATCTGATAAACCTGAAGGCGTACCTTTAGGCAAGTCTGTTTGTGTAATATCTCCTGTAACCACCGCCGTTGAACCAAAACCAATTCTGGTAAGAAACATTTTCATTTGGGCGGGAGTACAGTTTTGAGCTTCATCTAAAATTAAAAAAGCGTCATTTAAGGTCCTTCCCCTCATGTAAGCGAGAGGTGCAACCTCTATTTTTCCATTTTCAATTAATCTACCAACTTTTTCAGGACCCATCATGTCAAACAAAGCGTCATAAAGCGGTCGAAGATAAGGATCAACCTTTTGAGAAAGATCTCCTGGCAAGAAGCCTAAATGTTCTCCCGCTTCCACAGCCGGCCTAGTAAGGATAATTTTATTAACCTTTTCTTCAACAAACATATTAACTGCTGCTGCTACTGCGATGTAAGTCTTGCCTGTTCCAGCTGGTCCTATTCCGAAAGATATGTCATGGTCCATAATTGCTTGGACAAAGTTTTTTTGTGACTTGTTTCTCGGAGTAACATATAACTTAGGAGTTTGAATCGTAAAATCTTTTTCTTTTTCTAATTCAAAAATTGTTCCATCAACATCTGATGCAGTTCCGTTTAGCGCTCTACAAATTGAAAAATGTACTTCATCAGGTGAAACTGATTCGCTAGTTTGAGCAAGAGCGGCAAGGTCCTCCAAAATCATTCTTGCTTTTACAACATTATTTTTTTCGCCAGATATTGAAAAACTATTCCCCCTGTTTTTAATTTTAATTGATAGAGAATTTTCTATTTGCTCAATATTTGCGTTTACTGGGCCGCAAATTAGCGAGAGATTTTGAGTCTCGATTTCAGGTAATTTAAATTTTAGCTTTGGCATATATTAGAATCTTTCTAACTTACCTCTCAATGAATTAGTCAACTGATCAACAATTTTAATATTTACGAATTTGCCTATCTTGTCATGATTGGAAGCGAAATTTACTACCCTATTATTTTCCGTCCTCGCCTGGAGCTCTCCTGGATTTTTTTTGGAGACTCCTATGACTAAACAATTTTCTGTTGTCCCTACCATTTTTCTAGATATTTTAGATGAAAGTTCATTTAGCTTGTGTTGAAGAATGGCCAATCTTTCTTTTTTAATTTCCTGAGATATATCGTCTTCCATTTCTGCAGCAGGAGTATTAGGCCTCGGACTATAAACAAAGCTGAAAGACTCATCAAATGCTACTTCTTCAACTAAATCCATTGTATCTTGAAAATCTTTATCTGATTCTCCAGGAAACCCAACAATAAAGTCCGATGAAAAACTTATATTTGGTCTATTTGCTCTAATTCGTGCAATTAGGTCTAAATACCTCGATGCAGTGTATCTTCGTCTCATTAGTTTTAAAATTCTATCTGATCCGCTTTGAACAGGTAAGTGAACATGACTGACTAATTCAGGGACATGTTTATAAAGCTCAACTAGATCGTCCTTGAATTCATAGGGATGACTGGTGGTGTATCTAATTCTATCAATTCCTTTAATTTCCGAAGTTTTTTCAATTAAAAAAGCCAAGGAGGTTTTTTTATCCCTATATGTTCCTTTGAAGTTGTTTACGTTCTGACCAAGAAGATTAATTTCCCTTACACCTCTATTCGCTAAGGAATTAATTTCCAATAAGATATCTTCTACTGGACGACTGACTTCATGCCCCCTTGTGTGTGGCACCACGCAAAACGAACAATATTTATTGCAACCCTCTGCGATCGAAACAAAAGCTGTAACTTCATCGGTATTGGATTGAGGTAAATAATCAAATTTTTCTATTTTTGGGAAACTTACATCTAACTGTCTATTGAAGGTTTGGCTTGCATCTTTATACATATTTGGAAGTCTATGAAGGGTCTGAGGTCCAAAAACAATATCAACTGCTGGCGCTCTTTGCGTAATCTTTTTTCCTTCTTGGCTTGCTACGCAACCGCCAATGGCTATTTTTACGTGAGGGTTTTTATCTTTAAGTTTTTTCCATCTACCAATTTGGTGAAACACTTTTTCTTGAGCCTTCTCTCTAATAGAACAAGTATTAAGTACTAGTAAATCAGCATCCTCAGGATTATCGGTTGGCGTGAAGTCGTCCTTTGCTGCCAAAAGGTCTAACATTTTTTCAGAATCATACTCATTCATTTGGCAGCCATGAGTTTTAATAAAAACTTTTCTCATTTAATTTATCCTGATTTCGCAAATATAGTGTCTCTATAGAATCTCAATTCATTTATAGATTCGTAAACATCTGCCTGCGCTCTGTGAGCAGCAGTTTTGTTTGTGTGCTGAATAGAAATCTCAGGTCTCCAACGTTTCGTTAGCTCTTTAACCGAACTAACGTCTATACACCTGTAATGAAAGTAATCCTCTAATTCAGGCATATATAAAGTTAAAAATTTTCTATCATGCCAAACTGTATTACCACAGAGTGGAGATGAATTTTTTTTTACATGTTCTCTTAAAAATCTTAAAGTTTCTTGCTCTGCCTCTTCTTGGGTAATATTACTTTTAAGCACATCTTCAATTAAACCTGAATCACCGTGATGAGTTTGATTCCAATCGTCCATAGCATCTATATACTCTTGGGGTTGAGAAACTACTATATTTGGACCATCAATAATTTCAGTAAGATCTTCATTACTAACCGCTGTAAAGATTTCTATAATCCGTTCAGCATTAGGATCCAACCCTGTCATTTCTAAATCTAACCAGATTAATTTTTTTTCCATACGATTACTCTACAATAGTAACAAAATAAGAGAATTTATGACGGAAGAGAATAAAAAAGAAACTCATTTTGGTTACAAAAAAGTTAACTCTAAAGAAAAACCTGATTTGGTTAAAGAAGTTTTTGATTCAGTATCGAATAAATATGATCTTATGAATGATCTTATGTCTTTAGGAGTTCATAGATTATGGAAAAAAGCGACTATTCAGATGAGTAACATAAAATTAGGAAATTCCGTTTTAGACGTCGCCGGCGGAACTGGAGACCTTGCCATTTTATTTTCAGATCTGGTTGGTGAGTCAGGTACTGTTTTTCTTTCAGACATCAATGAAAAAATGCTGAAGGTCGGAAGAGACAGGATTATAGATTCAGGATGCAATAACGTTTTAAATCTTGTGGCAGACGCAGAAATATTACCTTTCGAAGATGAGAAATTTCATTGTATTTCAATTGCTTTTGGAATAAGAAATGTTACTAACAAAGATCAAGCTTTAAGAGAGTTTTACAGATGTTTAAAGCCCGGTGGAAGACTATTGGTTTTAGAATTTTCTAATCCTGAATACAATTGGCTTTCAGAATTATATGATCTTTACTCTTTTAATCTGTTGCCAAAACTAGGGCAATGGGTTGCTGGAGACAGCAAAAGTTATGAATATTTAGCTGAATCTATAAGGATGCATCCAAAACAAGATGAATTTTTAGAAATGATGAATGAAGCAGGATTTAAAAATACTGAATATCAAAATATGACTGGTGGGATTGTTGCATTACACTTTGGTGAAAAAATTACATGACAGCACTATTTCGTTTTTTAAAAATTACTTATTTATTTTTTGGCTATCGCCTTAATGAAATTTTTACCAAAGAAGCGTTACCCAATTGGCTCTTTTTCTTGTTCTTATTAAATCCTTTTAGATTTTCTAAAAAAAATAGATCTTCAGGCGAAAGGCTTGCAGAAGCTTTAGAAAAAGCTGGCCCAGTGTTTATAAAATTTGGACAAATACTATCAACGAGACCAGATCTATTAGATAAAGAAATAGTTCATGCGTTAAAAAAATTTCAAAATGATTTAAAACCTTTTGAAACAAAGATTGCCAAAGAAATAATTGAGCTGGACTTGGGTAGGCCAATAGATGAAATCTTTGCCGAATTTAATGATGTGCCTCTTGCAGCGGCTTCAATTGCTCAAGTACATGAAGCGAAACTAAAGACTGGGGAAAAGGTCGTAGTAAAAGTCGTACGTCCAGACCTAGAAAAAAAGATAAAAAAAGATTTAGCATTGTTAAAAGCCATTGGTTACTTTGCTAACAAATTTAAGTCTGATGCAAAGAGATTGAAATTAAAAGAAATGATCGACGAGTACGAATTGGTTATACATTCAGAGGTTGATTTAAAAAAAGAAGCCGGAAATACCATTCAAACTGCTAATTTTTTTGAAAATAATGAGCTGTTATATGTGCCTAAAACATATTCGGAATTTTCAGGATTAAAAACACTAACTTTGGAAAAAATAGAAGGTATTCCTGTAACCGATATAGAAACATTGGTGGAAAAGGAAGTGGACTTGAAGTTGCTTGCAGAACGCGGAGTTAGTATCTTTTTTAAGCAATTGTTTGAAGATAATTTTTTTCATGCGGACATGCATCCAGGAAATATTTTTGTGAATGCTTCCAATCCTAAATCTCCATCCTATATCGCCGTAGATTATGCAATTTGTGGAAGCTTGAGCGAGAAAGAACAATTGCTTATTGGAAAAATGCTTGCAGACATGTTCAGCAAAAATTACGCAGGTGTAGCGAAAACTATGATTTCTGCTGGTTGGGTAGATCAAAGTACAAGGCCCGTTGAGCTTGAAGTAACCATTAGAACAGCTCTAGATCCAATTTTTGAAAAGCCTTTCAGCGAGATAAAATTTGGAGAAATGCTTTTGTATCTCTTTGAAGAGACTAGAATTTATAATTTATCACTCCCTGCGTCATTGCTTTTACTTCACAAAACTCTTCTCAATATAGAAGGCCTTGGCCGACAAATTTACCCAGATTTAGATTTATGGAGCACAGCAAAACCATTCATCCAGCAATGGGTAAACAAAAAATACAATCCAGCAAGTTTATTTAAAAAAATTAAAGACGACGTTCCAAGTTTATTTGAAAAAGCATACGAACTTCCAGAGAAATTGGAAGTTATGTTTGAAAATATTTCTAATTTAGATGAATTTAATGACGAGGTTAAAAGTCTAAGAAAAGAGATAAATACCCAAAAAACTTCTATGAATTATTTATTAATAACTTCTGCAGTAATTATTATTTCGGTAATATCAATGTCATTAACTTTATGAATAATTCAACTAACATAATAAATAGGCTGTCTTTACTATTGAAAGAAAGAAAGAATTCCCCGCATTCTAGATCTTATACATCCCAACTTTTTATTGAAGGGGCAGAGAAAATTATTGCAAAAATAAAAGAGGAGTCTGAAGAATTAATTGAATCCGCAGAAGCAGATGTTTTAGATAAGAATTCAATTATTCATGAAGCTGCAGACCTCTTGTTTCACGTCATGGTATTATTAGCGTACAAAGATATTGATCCCTCTAAAATTTTAGAGGAATTAGAAAATAGAGAAGGTGTTTCAGGTTTAGAAGAAAAATCTAAGAGGTAAAAATGGGTTTTGGTGGAATAAGTATTTGGCAACTTTTAATCATACTGGCAATAATAATTCTTATTTTTGGAACAAGAAGATTAAAAAATATGGGTGGTGATTTAGGCTCTGCTTTTAAAAATTTTCGAAAAGCTGTTAAAGAAGAGCCTGTAGAGGAAAAAAAAGAAGACGATCCTCAGTAAATGTTTGATATCGGTTTCTTTGAGATTTTAATAATCTGTTTTATTTCCTTAATCATCCTAGGACCATCGAGACTGCCTGCTTTTATAACTTCAATCGAAGAAATTTTTCTTAAGTTGAAAAGTGGCTTAAGAAAGTTAAAGCAAGAACTTTATTCTGAAGGGTTTGACAAACAGAAAAAAGAAGATGACTGAAGACAAAAATTCAATCATCTTCCAGTTGGGCTTACTAAGAAATATGCTCTTAAGGGCTATGGGCGTCTTAGCAATTTGTTTTATTGCTTTGACCTTCTTTCAAGAGACTATCTATTTATTTGTAGCAGGTCCCTTAATGAAATTTCTTCCAGAGAATTCATCGATGATCGCCACTGGAGTAGCCTCTCCTTTTTTAACACCTTTAAAACTGAGTTTTTACGCGGCATTATTTTTAGCAATCCCATATCTCATTGTAGAACTTTGGAACTTTATTTCACCTGGACTATATCGCAAAGAAAGATTGTTATCGGTATCTCTAAGCGCCTCTAGTATTATTTTATTTTATGCTGGCATGGCATTTGCCTTCTACTTAGTTTTCCCCTTAATTTTTTCTTTCTTTATTCAAGCTGCTCCTTCTGAAGTAGCAGTGATGACAGACATTGCGCAGTATTTGGATTTTATTATCACGATCTTGTTAGCTTTTGGATTTGCTTTTGAAATGCCTATTTTGATTTTGGCATTAATTTGGGGAGGATTGTCCTCTCGAGAAAGCTTATCTAAAGCAAGGCCGTACGTAATTGTGGGTTGTTTTGTAATTGGGATGTTACTCACCCCGCCCGATGTAATTAGTCAAACTTTACTCGCTATTCCAACCTGGCTTTTATTCGAATTGGGTTTATTTTTA
>CABZRA010000003.1 GCA_902527995.1 uncultured SAR86 cluster bacterium | reverse complement strand
TCCAACACGAATTAGATCATTTGTTTGGTTTTTTATATGTTGACAGGCTTAAGTCCGTTAAAGATTTAATTTTTGAAAATGAAATAAATAATATTCCACAGGAAAAAATCCTAGATTAACAAAATGATTGAAGACGTCGATGTTACCTTTATGCGTCAAGCAATAAAATTAGCAAAAAAAGGAAGGGAACTAAATGAAGTTCCGGTGGGTGCTATCGTCACTTTCAAAGGTGAAATTGTAGGAAAGGGATACAATCAGTGCATTCAAAATCAAGATCCTACGGCGCATGCTGAAATAATCGCTATGAGAGCTGCGGCAAAACATATTGGGAATTATCGCCTCAATGAATGTAATCTTTACGTTACTCTGGAGCCTTGTTTAATGTGTTTTGGGGCATGTGTTCACGCAAGAATAAACAAGTTAATATATGGCGCAGATGATCTTAAAATTGGAGCAGTTAAATCAAACCTAGTGCAAACCAACTCTACAAAGTTAAATCATAAATTTGAGATTATCTCTGGTATTTTAAAAGAGGAATGCGCAGAGATCCTGTCTAGTTTTTTTAGAGAAAAGAGACTCAAAAACTAAATTCTGTCCATACCGGAGCATGATCAGAAGGTTTTTCCATTCCTCTTATTTCGTAATCAATATCAGCTCCTTTAGCAATCTCTAATAGACTTTCTGTGACCCATAAATGATCAATTCTTAAACCTCTTTTTGGCGAGTCGTCAAAACCTCTACTTCTGTAATCAAACCAGCTATATTTGTCATCCGAATCAGGATAAAACTTTCGATACGAATCTTTAAAACCCCAATCTTTTATTTTTTGCAGCCACTCTCTTTCTTCGGGTAAGAAACTGCATTTCCCAGTGGCTAACCATCTTTTTCTATTATCCTCACCAATGCCTATATCAATATCTTCTGGAGAAATATTTAAGTCACCTAAAATGATTATGTTTTCATTTTTCTTAAAATTATTATTCAGGTGTAGCATGAGATCCTTAAAAAATTTTTTTTTGTACGGAAATTTAATTGGGTGATCTCTATTATCTCCTTGAGGAAAATACCCGTTTATTATTGTCACTTCCTTTTTATTTAATAAATGCTTTGAAGTTATTAATCTGCATTGAGCGTCTTCACTATCTGTTTCAAAGCCAATACTTGACGTCAATAAATTGTCCTTATGAAAAGTCGCAACTCCATAATGTCCTTTTTGACCATTGATAATTTTTTGATATCCGAGTTTGTCTATTTCTTCATGAGGAAAATCATCGTTATGTACTTTAGTCTCTTGTAAACAGAAAACTTCAGGTTTATGTTTTGATATAAGTTTCTCAAGTTGATGATATCTCGCTCTAATACCATTGACGTTGAATGAAAAAATTTTCATTGACTCATAATACCGAAACTGATTCTTGATGGAGTTTCGCTAAATTGTAAAGAGTCGACCAGAATTTCAGCTGCCTCTTTTAGAACAATTTCTTCTCTAAGCTCTGAAATTTCCTCTGGATCTGAGTTTACGAATTCATCATAAGTAACGAAAGGGTCTAAATTTAATGATTTTCTAAACTTATTCTCCATGAGAAGGATTTTTGCTTCTCTAGCAAATTTCATGGACTTTCTTTTTTTCAGATTAATAGGAATCACGTTGTTATTTTTTTCATTTTCGTAAAAGTCTTGTTGAGAACTAATATATATACTCATTTCATTAGAGTTAGTTCTATTAGAGGAAATAGTTTTAAGTAGATCTACATTTTCAACTTTGTTAAAAGAACGATAAAAAATAGGATCTATGTGATTGTAAGGTAGCGAGTTTTCATAAGATCTTTCTCCTATTTCTTCA
Source organism: uncultured SAR86 cluster bacterium (assembly GCA_902527995.1). GTDB lineage: Bacteria > Pseudomonadota > Gammaproteobacteria > Magnimaribacterales > AG-339-G14 > AG-339-G14. The sequence continues at coordinate 67,008 of CABZRA010000003.1, read as the reverse complement.
TCATTGAACACTAAAGGTATCGAAATGTCTGGTTCCACACCTTTATTTTGAGTGCTCTCTCCAGAAACTCTATAGTATTTTTGTTCTGTAAACTTTAAGTGACCATGTGAAAGTTCTATCATTCTTTGCACGGTTCCTTTTCCAAAAGTTTGACTACCAATTACTAGTCCTCGATCATAGTCTTGTATCACTCCGGCAAGAATTTCTGAAGCAGAGGCACTTAATTTATCAACTAAAATAACAACAGGACCATCGTAATTTTGTTGGCCAAGATTATGTCCTAAGGATTGTAATGACCCATTTGCCTCCATAACTTGTACCACATTACCTCTGCCAATAAATAGTTTTGCCAAAGAGTAAGCTTCAAATAGAAATCCTCCACCATTTCCTCGCAAATCTAGAATTAATCCATCTATGTTGGCTGCATCTAACTCTCTCAACATTTTTTTTACGTCCCTTGAACTACTTTTATAGTCAAATCTATTTTTATTGTAAGCTTCAAAGTCCATATAAAAAGTAGGTAATTCAATGACCCCAATATTGTAATTTCGAGATGCTCTTTTGATTTTAATTTCTTTTTTCTTTGCAGCTGCGTCTTCAAGTTTTACAACATCTCTAGTTATTTCAATTAATTTCCCTTTATCTTCGTTATCTGAAGCAGATGGCAAAACCTCCAATTGAACAATTGTGGACTTTGGTCCTCTGATGAGTTTTACAACTTCGTCAATTCTCCAATCTCGAACGTCAACTAACTCATCATTTATAGATTTTGCAACTCCAACAATTTTATCTGTAACTTTTAGTAGACCAGATTTCTCTGCGGGCCCTCCAGGTATTAATCTAGTAATCTTAGTAATGCCATCTTCAGATGATAGAATTGCTCCAATGCCTTCAAGTGAAGCTTTCAAATTTATTTCCCAATCTTCTTGAGTAGTTGGAGTCATATAAATTGTATGAGGATCATAAAAATCAGTATATGAATTAGTATAAAGGCTGAAAATTTCATCTAAAGAAATTCTACCCAAACTTTTTTTTCTATTATCTAACCTCTTAATAATTTTTTCTTTAGCTTTATCAAGATCGTTTTCTTTTAAATAAATTGAAATAAGCTCACTAAGCGCAAGATTTTGTTGATAGGTTTTTATCTGAGTAAAGGATTTAAATCGATCTAAATCTTCTCTATTTTTATAAACTATTTCTGCACCGCTTAAATCTTCTTCAGTTTCTACTAGTTCAATTATAGATTTTTGATGCTCAAGCAAATTTAATGACCTTTCTTTGAAATAATTAAAAAGCATGAAGGCTAAATTTATTTCATCTGACGAACTTATTAAGGGTTTTTTGGAAAAAGAATTGATTTCATTTTCTGTAAATATTATTTTTTGGCTGTCTATTTGGTTTATATACTTTTCTACAACCTCAGATTTCATGAGTGAAATATCGTTATTAAAATGATTTTTTTGGAGAACGTATTGAACCTCCTCATAAACTTTAGAATACAGAGATCTGTCATCTTCTTTTAAAGGAAAAATTTTTCCTGACGTAAATGAGTTAAAGGAGAGGAAAAGAAAAGCTAGGAGTAGAAATATTTTCATACTAAATTATTTGAAGGATTCAGCTGAAATAAGATCGTCTTTATCTTTCCAAACGTTATTGAGCCAAACTTTGAAATTGGAACGCAATCTGTCGTCTTCAGCAAGATTTTCATTCAAAAACTCCTTAGGTATTTCAATTTTTTTAACAAAAATTTTTATATTTTTTAGCCTACCACACAAATAATCCCAAAAACTCCTTTTTGGGCTTTCATAAATAATTGTTATATCGATTAAAAATTTTATACTCGGTATCACAGACAAGGCTAAGGCCATACCTCCTTCTTTTGGTTTTAATAAATTGTTGTAAGGACTATCTTGGGCTATATGTTTTTTATGGGTAAACCTTGTACCTTCAGCGTAGCTGAAAACTGATACTGGGTGTAAAGAATAATGATTTAAAGATTTCCGCATTTCTTTAAAATCCCTTCCTTGTAAATTTGGGTTTTTCTTAATTTGTTCTTTGGTATATCTCTTTAAAAAGGGCATATCTAAAGCCCACCAACAAATACCTATTACTGGAACATAAATTAACACGTGCTTCATAAAAAATTTGAGCATGGGAATCTTCTTATTGGTTAGCATTTGAACCATAAAGATATCAGCCCAACTTTGATGGTTTGAAGTTGTCAAATACCATTCGTTTTTATTTAAGCTTTCAAAACCATCTATTTTTATATTTGGATTTAAAATTTTTAAAACCCAGATTGAATTTACCGAAATCCAAATTTCTCCGATTTTGATAATCATTTTTGTGAAGGATATCCTTAGAGATTTTATTGGAATCAAAAATTTAATAATGCCCAAAGGAATCATTAAAGTAGCTAAAACAAGAGTATTTGTGAGTAAAATCAAAAAACAAACAATTCCTTTGAAATTTTCAATAAATGTATTCATTTTTTTTCTTCAGATTTTATCTTTTTCCACATTTGAGCTTGTTCTTCAGCTGTATGTTTTTTTTTAGAATCAAAAACATACGGGTGTCTTCTAACTAATTTATTTGAAAGTTCTTCAACTACTTCATCGAAAGAAAACAATTTTTTTTCCTTGGCAATTTGAGAATGAAATACTATTTGTAAAAGTAAATCTCCAAGTTCTTCTTTCAAATTGCCATAGTCTTCTTTTTCAATTGCTTCAATAACTTCAGCAGATTCTTCTTTTAAGTATGGTATTAAAGATTTAAAAGTTTGTTTTTTATCCCATTCGCAACCTTGTTCGGGATCTCTGAGCTGTCTCATAATTTCAAGTAATTTTTCAATACTTGTCGAAGACATATTTTTTAGTAACCAGTTAATTCAGCGTATCTGTTTCTATGAAATTCTGAGTTTCCAAAAATCTGTTCTGCTACTCTTGCTCTTTTAAGATAGAGCCCTATGTCGTATTCATCGGTAACTCCCACGCCGCCGTGCATTTGAACACCTTCATTAGAAATCAAATGAAAAGTTTCTCCAACTTTTGCTTTAGCTAAACTAACTATTCTCGGAACATCGTTAGATTTTTCTTCAAAGCAAGATAGGCTTTCCAAGACACAAGATTTGCATAACTCTAATTCTGTAAACATATTTGCCGCTCTGTGCTGCAAAGCTTGAAAAGATCCAATTTTTACTCCAAATTGCTCTCTTTCTTTTAAGTAATTAATCGTTATTTCAAAAGCTTCTAATGCACCACCAAGCATTTCTGCAGAAATAGCAGCTCTTGCAATATCTAAAACTTCTTCAATAGTATCTTGAGCGTTGTCAATTTCACCTAAGATATTCTCAGAATTTATTTCAACATTAGTAAAAATCATATTTGCTGAATTTCTACTATCTACCATTTTTGCTTCTTTGATCTCTAAACCCTCAGAGTTTTTATCAACCAGAAAAAGAGAAGATCCTTTAGAAGATTTTGCTGCAATTATTATCACATCTGCAAAGCTCCCATCAACTACGAAGAACTTTTTACCATTAATTAAAAATTTATCTCCATTTTTTTCTGCAGTTACTTCGGAAACATTTGGATTGTGTCTAGGGCCCTCTTCAAACGCAAAACAGCAAGTTAGATTACCATTTGCTATTTCAGGGAGATATTTCTTTTTTTGTTCATCAGATCCAAGTTTTGTAATTAAACTTACACCAAGAACAGCTGTAGCAAATAAAGGAGAGGGAGTTAGAGTTCTTCCAAGTTCCTGTAAAACTACACCAATACCAGACAGTCCAAAATTTGAACCACCGTATTCTTCAGGTATCAAAATTCCAGAGAGGCCTTGCTCAGCCATTTGTTTCCATATTTCACGATCAAAACACTCAGGATTTTCAGAATCTCTCACTGATCTAAAATGACTTGTCGGAGTTTTCTCACGAGCAAATCTTTGAGTTTGATCTTGAAGAAAAGCTGCGGTTTCGCTTAAAACAAGAGACATAAAATTATTGAGGCAAATCTAAAACTCTTTTTGAGATCACATTCAATTGGACCTCAGAGGTACCGCCTTCAATGGAGTTAGCTTTTGTCCTTAACCATTCTCTAGTTATTGCAAGTTCTTCAGGTCCGAATTCTCCGCCTTCCCAGCCGAGCGCTTGACTTCCCATTGCTTCAAGCATGATTTCATATTTCTGCTTGTTGTGTTCAGATCCGTATAGTTTAAAAATAGAAGTAGCTGCACTTGGCCCGTTATTACTATTTTTCGCTTCCTCGGAGACCCTTTTTAACGTCAAACTAAAAGCATGAGAATTCATGTCGCACTTAGCAATTTTCTGTCTGAGACCTTCATCCACTATTTTATCTTCTTTAACCTCAACATATTTTTTTGATAACGTTGCGAGACCGGAGCCAGTTTTTCCTTTGCTAGCAGCTTTTGAACCGCCAAGACCCATGCTTGCTAACATTTTTCTTTCGTGTTGAAGCAAGTTCTTTGCTACGTCCCATCCTTTATTAAGTTTGTGGATAAGGTTTTTCTTTGGTACTACTGCATCAGTAAAGAAAGTTTCACAAAAAGGCGAAGCCCCAGAAATTAGCTTTATGGGCTTTGTTTCTACACCAGATTGATCCATATCAATTAATAAGAAACTTATACCTTCATGTTTTGGTTCTTGTGCACCAGTTCTGACAAGGGTAAAAATCATGTCGCATTCATTTGCATACGAAGTCCAAACTTTTTGTCCATTTACAATGTAGTTTTCTCCGTCTTCAACAGCTTTTGTTTTTAAAGAAGCTAAATCCGATCCTGATCCTGGTTCACTGTAACCTTGGCACCATCTTATTTCTCCCTTAATAATTTTTGGAATGTGTTCCATTTTTTGCTCTTCAGAAGCATATTCTAAGAGGGCCGGACCCAGCATCCAAAGACCAAAACTAGCTAGCGGCATTCTTGTACCGAGATTAGCCATTTCTTCAGCTAATACTTTATTTTCATCGTAATTTAGGCCTCCGCCTCCATATTCTTTAGGCCACGTAGGCGCTGTCCAACCTTTTTCGCCAAGCCTTTTAAGCCAAAGTTCTTGATCAGGATGAGAAAATTTGCAGTTACGTCCACCCCAAGTCATTCCATGCGGGGTCATCGGTTTCCTCATTTCTGGCGGACAATTTGTTTCCAACCAATCTCTAGTTTCTTCTCTAAATAAAGCTAAATCCGTCATAAATTACTCCTCATCCAAATTTATTTTTAATAAGTTAAACTAAGGTTTGATTTTGTTCAACCCATATTACTAAATAAATGAACTTAGAATTTTTTTACAACAATCCAGAAATTTTATGGATAGTCACTGTTTTGTACGACTTATCGCTTGCCATAATATTATTTTATTTTTTCGGAAAAGAAGGTTTATACATTGCAGTAGTTCTAGGAATTATTTTAGGAAATTTACAAGGTGGCAAGGTAAGTGATCTTGAGGTATTTGGATTCACTTTTACAGTCAGTATGGGAGCCATAATGTACTCTGGAATTTACTTTGCTACAGATTTATTGAATGAGAAATATGGTCGAAAGGAGGCAACAAAAGCTGTGATAATTGGCGCTGTTGCTAATGTTGTGGTGATGTTCACTCTCGTTCTTAGCACTTTGTATACTCCCTCAAAAATTAGTAGTTCTGCAGAATCTGTTCACGAAGCAATCTCAACTCTTGCTGTTTACTCTCCAATTTTTGTTATTGGTTCTATAACCGCATATCTTGTAAGTCAAAGCTTTGACGTTTGGGTATTTCATAAAATTAAAACAATTACTGGAGAGAGAATGTTGTGGTTAAGAAATAATATTTCGACTCTATTGTCACAAGCTTTAGACACTTTTATTTATACTTTTGTTTGGGTAATTGCTGGCGAATTAGATTTTTTAACAGCTTTAAGTATTTCTTTAACGAAATATGTGTTTAAATTTTTTATCGCTATAGTAGATACTTTTTTTATTTATTTAGTAAAAAATATAAGAAAAAATGAAATTTTAGTGTCTAATAATTGATTAATGAAACTTATCAAGTCTACAACCATTGTTCACTCTGCCTCAAGAAACTTCAAAGAAGCTCTAGATCTATGTATCGAGTCTGCAGACAAGGCAGATATTGATATAAAAAATGTTTTACCTGTCAATGAAAAAGATATTGATAAGGTTATAGGGAAGAAAGAATCAGACTTAATCTTGGTAATTGGAGGGGATGGAACTATGATCCGAACGATTGCCAATTTAATTGACAATGAAATCCCTTTGCTTGGAATAAATATTGGGAGATTAGGTTTTCTGACTGATCTGAACGTTGATTCAATCTCCAAAGTATTGCCAGAAGTTTTTTTAGGAAATTATCAACTGGAAAAAAGGCCTTCCTTAAGTATACAAGTAGATGATTCCGAATCCTTAATTGGTATAAATGAAGTTGTTTTTCATTCTGGAACAGTTGCAAAAATGTTAAATTTTTCAATATTTCAAGAAGAGAAGCTTATTTCTAAACACAAGTCTGATGGAGTTATAGTTTCTTCAGCTACAGGGTCTTCAGGATATTTTTTCTCTGGAGGAGGCCCCATCATTTACCCTACAGAAGAGATATTTGCAATCTTGCCTATGTTCTCCCAAAGCTCTTCTTCAAATCCGTTGATTCTGCCGAACCAAAAAAAAATAAAGATTAAACTTAAGAATTCAGTAAAGGCTTCTATTGTGGTTGATGGTAGAGAAGATTTTGAAGTTTACCAAGGTTCCGAAATTATTATCTCTAAAAATAAGAGTAGTTACAGCTTAATTCATCCTCCAGGTTATGATTATTTTGAAGCGTGTAGAACAAAACTTTCTTGGGGTCAGCCATTAATTAATTTAGATGATTAATTTAAGTGAATCTGAATAAATTAGGAATCTCATTAGCTCATCTTCTTCCTCCGGAATTAAGTAATAAATTTAGTTTGGAGGGCTTAAAGATTCTTTACAATCTTGGTCTTCTTTCGTCTATTTCTAATCAAGACTTTCAAGACTCAATTGGAGAGCAAATACTAGGTCTAAATTTTCCAAATAAAATTGGAGTTGCAGGAGGACTAGATAAAAACGCAGATTATTTTCATGTACTAGGAAAACTCGGGTTTGGTTTTGTTGAAGTTGGAACTCTTACTCTCAAACCTCAATCAGGAAATCCAAAACCAAGAATCCATAGATTTACAAAAGAAAAAAACATAGTAAATTCTTTAGGCTTTAATAACGTTGGCATTTACCAAGGTCTTAAAAATATAGAAAAAAATAAACTTTTTTTTGACGGAGTCTTAGGTATCAGTATTGGTAAAAGTAAAGAAACAAAAATTGAAAATGCCTATAAGGATTACCTTCATTTGATTGACTATGTTTATGATCAAGCAGATTACATCGCTATAAATATTTCATCGCCTAATACAGAAAATCTTAGAGATCTTTCCTCAGATAATTATTTTAAAAATTTAATAGAAAAAATAATGAATAAAAAAGATCAATTAAATGGAGGAATTAAACAGAGTAAACCCTTTATACTTAAAATATCTCCTGATGAATCTTTTGAAAATCTTGAGAAGATCTTGTTATCTTGTCTAGAATTTAAAGTAGATGGATTAATTCTTAACAATAGCTCAGTACAGCATAGCAAAAATCTTAAAGGGGGGATTAGTGGAAATTACATTAAAAAATTGTCAGAAGACAATTTAACTTTTGCCAAAAAGATCTGTGGCAATGAGATTTCTTTAATTTCCTCGGGAGGAATAATGACTAAAGAAGATGTGTCTAAAAGGTTTAGCCTTGGAGCCGATTTAATACAACTCTATTCTGGGTTTATTTTTTATGGAACAGATTTATTAAAGTCTGGCCTTGAAATTTAATTAACTTGACAAAATATAAATCTTTATCACATATTAAAAAAGATGAAGAATTTAGTAATAGTAGAATCAAATGCTAAGGCGACCAAAATAAAAGGGTATTTGGACTCAAAATTCCCCAATGATTCTTGGATAGTTAATGCTTGTTTAGGACATATATGTGATTTGCCTAATGAAGAAAAAGCTGTAAATCCATCTGATTGGCAAGATCTTAAATGGGCAGCTACCACAAAAGGGAAAAAGGTAATCAAAGAGTTAAACAAACTTTGTAAAGAAAATGATTCTATTTATTTAGCTACTGATCCAGATAGAGAAGGAGAGGCAATTGCATGGCACTTAAAAAATGAATTTGAAAAAAAGAAACTCTTAAAAGATAAGTTAGTTTCAAGAATAAGTTTTACTGAAATAACCCCAACAGCAATTGAAGAAGCTATCAAAAGCCCTAGAGAAATTGATCAAAACCTTGTAGACGCTTACCTAGCAAGAAGAATTTTAGATCACTTAATTGGATTTAAGGTTTCTCCTTTTTTGTGGAGACATATATCAAGGGCTAAATCTGCAGGAAGGGTCCAATCTCCTTCGCTAAGAATAGTCTGTGAAAAAGAAGATGAAATTGATGCTTTTATACCTGAGGAATATTGGCCTTTTAGAGGTAAATTTAAATTCAATGAATTTGAAGTTGAAGCAAATCTATACTCCATAGATGGAGAAAAGACTGACAAAAAAAGAATTTCTAATGAAGATGATGCAAACTCTGTAAACGAAAAACTTGCCTCAAATAGCTATTATCTGAAAGACATTGAGTCAAAACCTCAAACTAATTCTTCTAAGGCTCCTTTTCGAACTTCTACTCTTCAACAAGCAGCATCTAGCAAGATGGGATTTACTGCAGACAGAACAATGCGTGTTGCACAAAAGCTTTATGAGGAAGGCTTGATTACTTATTTAAGAACTGACGGAATTTCAATCAGTAATGACGTATTAGGTGATCTAAGAGATTTTATAAAAAGTGAGTATGGAGATAATTATTTATCCGAGAATACAAAAATTTACAAATCTAAAGCCGCTAATTCTCAAGAAGCTCACGAACCTATAAGACCTACTGATTTCTCGATTAAACCTTCCAAATCAAAATTAAGTGGAGATGAAATGAAATTATATTCTTTGATTTGGAATAGAACTTTAGCTAGTCAAATGTCAAATTCTAAATACGAAAGAAAAACATTGGTCATTTGTTCTTCAGATGAAAAATTTGTTTTTAGAGCAGCGTCTAGAAAAAATTTATTTTTAGGATTTGAACTTTTAACAAAAGAAGATGAAGAGGAGGGCGTAGCTGGCGATTTTCCTGATGATCTAAAGATTGAAAGCGAATTAAATTTATCAAAAATTTCGTTTGAGCAAAAATTTACTGCCCCACCAAGAAGATATTCTGAAGCATCTTTGATAAAAAAAATGGAGGAAGAAGGAATTGGACGTCCTTCAACTTATGCTTCTGTTCTGAAAAACCTTAGAGACAAGAAATATACATTTGGAACAAAAAGCATTAATCCCTCAGATTTAGGAAGGGTATTAAGTTCATATTTAAAATTTATTTTCAAAGACTTTTTTATAGAAGATAAATTTACTGCAGATATGGAGAAAGATTTAGATAAGATTTCATCAGGCGAAATTTCCTGGAAGGAGGTCTTAGATAAATTTTGGGAATTATTACAAAGTTACTTAAATAAAAAAGTAGATGATATTGAAATTAGTAATCAAGAAGATTTTAAGACAAGACAAGTTTTAGATATCTTAAACAAGGAATTATTTAATCAAATATTTCCTGTTAAAGAAGATGGGACTGTGACAAGAGAATGTCCAAAATGTGGAGAAGAAGTAAGTTTAAAATCTGGTGCTTGGGGTTATTTTATTGGATGTTCCTCATGCAAGTGGACAAAAAAGCCTTTCGATACAAGTGTGAAATGGGAAACTTATCAAGAACTTCCAAAAGAGATTGGATTGCATCCGGATTATGGAGAACAAATTTTTGCAGACATAAGCATAAATGGACCTTGTGTATGGACCTTTAAAGATGAGAAAAAAATCTTTGGAGCTCCTGACGAAGACGAAAATCTTCTAGAGATTGGATTAAATAGAGCAGTAGAGTTAATTGAAAGAGACTCTGGAGAACATATTTTATTTACTGAACCGAATAGTAAATTACCAGTTTTATTGAAAAATGGCAGGTTTGGTGAATATACTGAATTTGATGGATTTAATAAAGCAACTAAGTTACCTCCTGAAGATAAACCAAAAAATCCAAAGGTTACTTACTACAATCCTCACGAATTAGATTACGACAACAAAGATACTCAGCTATTTGTTTTGAAAAGTTTAAGGATTTTAGGATTCCATCCTGAAACATCAAGACCTATTGGGATTAAAATAAAGAAACCAGGCAAAGCATTCAAGTTTGTTAAATATTTAAAATGTGGTGAACAAGAAGTTGAATGTCAAAACGATTTTTATAAACTTGAGGATCAAGAACAAAGTGATCTTATTAAAAAAACTTTTGATTTAAAAACTTTCAATTTTATCAACTAACTAATATTTCTAATCAGACCGACACAAGTTCCTTCGAAATTTAAATTAACTTTTTTTGGATTTATGACGATATCATCATAATCTTTATTTTCTGCTTTCAGAACAACCTTGTTATTGGAAATCTCTATCAAAGTCTTTACAGTCACATCATCATCAATTCTTGCAATTACAATTGTATTTTTTTTGACTTTCAAATCTTTATTGACCGCAATAAGATCGTTATCAAAGATTCCAACATCAATCATGCTATCTCCTTTAACTCTCAAGTAATAATCTATTCCGTGTGAGGAAATTGGAAGAGCAGGTATCCTTTTTTCGACATTTTCTTCAGCAAGCATTGGACTGCCAGCGCTTACCAAACCTATTAAAGGAATACTATCGTCATGAACACTCAGAGAAATTCCCCTTGATGTTCCAGAGAGTATATCTATAAAACCTTTCTTTTTTAAAGCTTTAAGGTGATCCTCAGCAGCATTCGGAGATTTAAAGCCAAAGAACTCTGAAATTTCCATTCTTGTAGGAGGGTAACCTTCATTTGATATTTTTAATTTAATGAAATCAAATATTTCTTTTTGCCTGTTAGTTAAAGTATTCATACTGTAATTATATACAGTATTTAGATTTTGTCATCTACATTTAATATTTGATATATCTAAAAACTAGTTTAAAATCACTTCAATATATCATTAAGAAATAAGTATTTATGAAGTTCCAACAACTTTTATATGTAAGAGAAGTGGCTAGAAGCAATTTAAATGTTTCTCAGGCTTCCAAGACTTTGTACACATCTCAACCTGGAATAAGTAAACAGATAAAGTTACTTGAGGAAGAATTGGGCATAGAGCTATTCGAGAGATCTGGGAAGCATTTAGTTAGTATAACTCCTGTGGGGCAAAAAATTCTTGAACAAATAGAAGAGATTCTTGCGCTGGTTGACGGCATAAAGCATGCAGCAACAGAATTTTCAGACGAAGACTATGGAACCTTGGCTATAGCCACCACTCATACTCAGGCTAAATTTACTCTACCTAAAGTAGTAGATAAGTTCGTCAAAAAATATCCAAATGTTAACTTTCAAATGCATCAGTGCACTCCGGACGAGTCAGTAGAAATGGCATCAAAAGGAGAGGTTGACTTGGCTTTGTGGACAGAAACTAATGAAAAGGGAGAAAATCTAATTAAACTTCCGTGCTACAAATGGTCTAGAAGTATAATTGTTCCAAAGAAACATCCGTTAACCAAGTTACCAAAAATTAAACTTAAAGATTTAGCGCAATACCCAATAGTTACCTACGTTTTCGGATTTACTGGTAGTAATGATCTAGATAGAGCTTTTTTCGAAAGAGGTTTAAAAGCAAATGTAGTTTTTACTGCAACCGATGCTGATGTAATAAAAACCTATGTAAAGATGGGTACTGGAGTTGGGATTATTGCTAGTATGGCTTTTAATTCAGATGAGGACACAGATCTTGAAGCAATAAATGCTAATCATTTATTCGACTCTGGAACAACATACATGGGTTTCAGGAGAGGAACTTATTTGCGAAGTCATTTATTTGAATTCATTAACATGTTTGCTCCTCATTTAACAAAAGAGATTGTTTCAAAGGGGTGTGCGACGAAATCAAAAAAAGAGTTAGATAAAATCTTCGAAAATTTTAAGCTTCAAAGAAGGTAAATGAAATATTTATGCTTAGATTTTGAGGGTGTTCTTATTCCTGAAATCTGGCAACATGTAGCTGAAGCTACTAATTCCAAAGATCTCATGCTTACTACTCAGGATTTGAAGGATTATGATGAGTTAATGCAACTCCGAATGAATGTCGTAAACGAGAAAGGAATAAAATTAAGCGATATTCAAGAAATTGTTAGCACAATAGAACCCTTTGAGGGTGCAGAGGAATTCTTAAACTGGGCAAGATCAAATTTTCAGGTAACAATTGTTTCAGATACTTTTTATGAGTTAGCCTGGCCCTTAGTGGAAAAATTGAACTTTCCAAGCATAATCTGCCATCACTTAAATATTGAAGAAGACAAAATTAAAGGTTATAAATTAAAACAGAAGAATAATAAACAAAAAGTAATTGAGGCTTTTAAATCTCTTAATTACGAAGTTTTTGCTGCTGGAGATTCGTACAACGATATAAATATGCTAAATGAATCAGATTTAGGTATTTTTTTTCAGGCTCCTGAGCACATAAAGCGAGAATACCCGAATCTTTTGACTGCTAATTCTCACGAAGAGTTAAAAAATATTTTAATAAATAAAATTTAATATGGCTGACACTTTTTTCGAACTTCTTCAAGAAGAAACTCCTTTGAAAATAGTGGGAACAATCAACGCTTATTCTGCCTTGATTGCAAAAAAAAGTGGCCATAAAGCAATTTATCTTTCTGGAGCTGGAGTAGCCAACGCAAGTTTTGGATTACCAGATCTTGCACTTACTTCGAGAGATAATGTTTTAGAAGATTTAAGAAGGATTAAAGGCATTGTAAACCTACCTATTTTGGTCGATTGTGATACCGGATGGGGAAGTGGGCTTAATATTTCTAAAACTATTAAAGAGATGATTTCGGCTGGTGCGGATGCGGTTCATTTAGAAGATCAGGTATCTGAAAAACGTTGTGGCCATAGACCAGGCAAAGAAATAGTATCTGAAGAAGAAATGGTAGATAGAATTAAAGCCGCTAAAGATTCAATAATAAAAGACGATTTTATGTTGATGGCAAGAACGGATGCTTTTTCTAAAGAAGGTATAAATTCTGTTATTGATAGATCTAATGCTTATCTAGAGGCTGGAGCCAACTCAATTTTCCCGGAAGCTATTACAAGACTAGAAGATTATCAGGAAATTTCCAAAAATGTTAATGCTCCGATCTTAGCAAATATTACTGAGTTTGGACTTACTCCTTTGTTTAAGACTATCGAATTAAAAAATGTGGGGATAAAAATGATTCTTTACCCATTGAGTGCTTTTAGAGCAATGTCGAAAGCTGCAGAAGATATATACTTAGAGCTTATAGATTCTGAGAATCTTGAAAAAAAATTAAAAAAAATGCAATCTCGAGATGAATTATATGACGTACTGAACTATCATATGTACGAAAAAAAAATAGACGAACTATTTTCTAAGGAATAATTTCATGGCCGATAAAAAATTAGAAGGCGCAGGCCTTAGGGGTCAAGTAGCCGGAAAAACATCTCTTTCAACTGTTGGAAAAGCAGGAAAAGGCTTAACTTATAGAGGCTATCCAATAGAAGTTCTTTCTGAAAAAGCGAAATTTGAAGAAGTAGCTTATCTTTTAATGTATGGCTTTCTACCAAATAATGAAGAGTATAAAAATTATTCCAGTAAATTAATTGCTATGCGATCTCTACCAGACCCAATTCTTGAAGTCCTTGAGAGAATACCAGCGTCCGCTCATCCAATGGACGTAATGAGGACTGGCTGCTCTATGTTAGGAAATATTGAACCGGAAGGCGAATTTAGTAATCAACAAGAATCCGCAGATCGAATTCTTTCAACAATGGCTTCAATAATAGTTTATTGGTACAAATATTCTCATGAAGGTAAAAAAGTTAATACTTCTTCAGATTACGAAACTATTGGAGGACATTTTTTGTCTTTACTGCATGATAACGAACCTAGTGAGGACCAAATTAGATGCTTAGATACTTCTCTAATTTTATATGCTGAACATGGCTTCAATGCTTCAACCTTTACTGCGCGAACTTGCGCTTCAACTCTTTCTGATATCCATTCCTGTATAACCGGGGCAATTGGAACCCTTAGAGGACCTCTTCACGGAGGTGCAAATGAGGCAGCAATGGAGTTGATAGAACAATTTTCAACAACTGAAGAAGCAAAATCTGCAGTCCTTACAATGCTAGAAAATAAGGAAAAAATTATGGGATTCGGTCATGCGGTATACAGTACAGAAGATCCAAGAAATGCAATCATAAAAAAGTGGGCTGAAAAACTTAGTAAGAAAAATGGTGATGAAACCTTATATTTAGTTTCTGAGCAGATTGAAAAAACCATGGATGAAGAAAAAAATATGTTTGCAAATACTGATTTTTTTATGGCTTCAGCATACTCTTATTTAGAAATTCCAACTAAACTTTTTACACCTTTGTTTGTTATTGGAAGAACCTCTGGTTGGGCAGCAAATATTTTTGAACAAAGAGCTGATAATAGAATTATTAGACCTAGTGAAGAATACATAGGACCAGATTTTTCTGAATGGGTTGATTTAGAAGATAGATAAAAATCTCATGTCCTCAACAGTAGAAACTAATGTTCGTCCTGATCCAGACGAATTAATTCAAAAAATCGCAGATTATGTTCATGATTACAACATCACCAATAATGAGGCAATAAGCACTGCGAAATATTGTTTAATGGACACGATCGGCTGTGGATTATTAGCTTTAACTTTTCCAGAATGCAAATCTCTTCTCGGGCCTCACATAGAGGGAACAGAAGTTCCTAATGGGGTTAGAGTCTTAGGTACTAATTATAAACTCGATCCAATTAAAGCAGCTTGGGACAATGGAGCCATTATTAGATGGCTAGATTTTAACGACACATGGCTTGCTGCAGAATGGGGCCACCCTTCAGATAATTTAGGTGGAATTTTATCTGCCTGTGATTATGTTTCTCAAAATTTTCCCGAAAAAGATATATCGGTTAGAGATATTGTTTATTTTATGATCAAAGCTCACGAAGTTCAGGGAGTATTGGCATTAGAAAACAGCTTTAACAGAGTTGGGCTTGATCATGTATTGTTGGTAAAAATTGCTTCCGTTGGAGTGATTTCCGTAATCCTAGGCCTAACTAAGGAACAAACAATTGATGCTTTATCTCAGGCATTTGTAGATGGTCAGAGCTTAAGAACTTACAGACATGCTCCGAATGCCGGGCCTCGTAAATCATGGGCAGCAGGAGATGCGACAAGTAGAGCGATGCAACTTGTTTGGCTTACTAAAAAAGGGCAAATTGGATATCCAAGTGCTATTTCTGCGCCAACATGGGGTTTCAAAGACGTTCTATTTAAAGGGAAAGATCTAATTATTAATCAGGAATTCGGAACTTATGTAATGGAAAACGTCCTCTTTAAAATTTCATTTCCAGCAGAGTTTCATGCTCAAACGGCTGTTGAAGCAGCTGTTAAACTTCATGAAGAAGTCAAAAATAGATTTGACGATATAGATAAAATAAAAATAATTACCCATGAATCTGCAATAAGAATTATAAGCAAGGAAGGCGAGTTAAATAATCCTGCCGATAGAGATCACTGCCTACAATATATGACTGCTATTGGACTTCTCAAAGGTGATTTAGTCGCTGAAGATTATGAAGATTCTGTTGCGAACGACCCTATGGTTGACAATTTAAGAGAAAAAATGGAGATCGAAGAAGATATAAGCTTTTCAAAAGATTATTTAGATCCATCAAAAAGATCTATCGCGAATTCGTTACAAGTATTTTTTAAAGATGGTACTAGTACTGATTTAGAAGAAGTTCATTATCCAATTGGGCATAAAAATAGAAGATCAGAAGGTATTCCAATATTAATTAATAAGTTTGAAAAGAATCTTAAAACTCAATTTTCAGATGATCGAGTTAAAGAAATAATGTCCCTTTTTGAAGATAACGAAAAGCTTTTCAATTTGTCAGTAAGTAAATTTGTCGATCTTTTTGTCAAAAATTAGACTAGAACTTTATCTTTAGCAGGTTTTCTAAATCTGCCTTAGCTTGGGATTCAGATATCACCTTGATTGTGGTTATTCCCATTTCTTTAGCGGGCTTTAAATTAATTCCCAGATCATCTAAAAAAATGATTTTTTCAGGAGAAGTATCAACTTTTTCTAGAACATAATCGTAAAAGGCTTGATCAGGTTTTCTTAAACCAATTTCCTTGGATTCGAATATGAAATCGAAAAGATTAAAAATCTCAGTTTTTTTGTTTAAATCAATCATGTCAGGCTGATTATCATTGTCAGGTATAAAATTATTAGTGAGACAAGCCTGTGTAAAACCTTTTTTTTTGAGAGTTTTTATAATTTCAACCATTCCCAATCTAAGGTCGCCTTCTAAAAGATTTAAAACTTCTAATCCATCCACACCGTATCCAAGATCGGAACTTTCTTGAAAAAAAAGTTCATTAAATTCTATTTGGCTAATTTTTGATTGCTCTAAAAGAGCCCAAGCATTACTCTGAGGATTAGTAGAGTTAACTTTTCTTAGAAAATTTTCAGGTAGATTATTTTTTATTTCAAATTTGTTAAACGCTTCAAAAGGGCTTGAGGTGATAACTCCACCAAAATCCCAAAAAATCGAACTATATTCGTTTAATTTCATCTACTTAAGTATATTCCCCACAAAAGCGTATAATTTGTTTAGTTTATATAGAAATGTCTGGAAATAGTATTGGAAAAAGTTTTGTAGTTACTACCTTTGGCGAAAGTCACGGCCAGGCTATGGGTTGCGTTATTGATGGATGTCCACCTGGAATTGAAATAGATGAATCAACAATACAATCAGATCTAGATAGAAGAAAACCTGGATCTAGTCAATACACAACAAAAAGGAAAGAAGACGATAAAGTTGAAATTTTATCTGGAGTGTTTGAAGGAAAAACCACAGGTACTCCAATTGGATTGTTAATCAAAAATAAAGACCAAAAAAGTTCCGATTACGATAAATTAAAAGATGTTTATCGTCCTTCTCACGCCGATTATGGATATATTCAAAAATATGGAATTAGAGACCACCGCGGAGGAGGAAGATCTTCAGCAAGAGAAACAGCAATGCGAGTCGCAGCAGGCGCAATAGCTAAGAAATTTCTCAAGGATAAACTTGACGTAGATATTTTTGGTTATATCAACCAAATCGGAGAACATAAAATTAACAATTTTGACAAAGAAATTATTAATACAAATCCATTTTTTTGTCCTGATGAATCTTTAATTCCAACACTAGAAAAATATATTGACCAATTAAGAGAAGAAGGGGATTCAATTGGCGCATCAATATCCGTTGAAGCATCTAACATGCCTTTAGGTTTAGGGGAGCCAGTATTTGATAAATTGGATGCTGATATTGCTCACGCTTTAATGAGCATTAATGCAGTCAAAGCAGTAGAGATCGGTAATGGAACTGAAGTAATAAGTCTCAAAGGTTCTATTAATAGAGATGAAATATCCCCAGATGGTTTTGAATCTAATAATTCAGGAGGAATTTCTGGAGGAATTTCCACTGGACAGAATTTGTTAGCAAAGGTTGCTCTGAAACCAACTTCAAGTATCTTAGTCAAAGGTAAGTCAGTAAATAAAGAAGGAGAGTCAGTCGAGGTGATATCTAAAGGTAGGCATGATCCTTGTGTAGGAATTAGAGCAGTTCCTATTGTTGAAGCAATGACAGCTATAATTTTGATAGATCACTTTTTGAGAAACAGAGCTCAAAATCAAGATAAACCTAAAGAGCACACTATAATTCCTTCAGAAAAAGAATAAAGGCCATGTCTCAAAACACTCTTTACGATAAAATTTGGGAAGACCACTTTGTAGTTGAAAGGGAAGATGGAAGTACACTTATTTACATTGATCGGCATCTCGTACATGAGGTCACTTCTCCTCAAGCATTTGATGGCCTTCGTCAGAGTAATTTAACTCCTCGTCAAGTTAATACTATTATTGCTACGCCAGACCATAATGTACCTACGACTGAGCGTTCAAAAGACTTGGAAGGTATTAAAGACCCTATCAGCAAACTTCAAGTCGTTACTTTGAATGATAATTGTGATGAATTTGGTATAAATCAGTTCAAACTTAACGACGAAAGACAAGGAATTGTTCATGTTATTGGACCCGAACAGGGTATAACCCTTCCAGGTATGACGATTGTTTGCGGCGATTCTCATACGTCTACTCATGGAGCATTTGGTTCATTAGCTATGGGAATAGGCACTAGTGAGGTTGAACATGTTTTAGCAACTCAATGTTTGGTTTCTCAAAAACAAAAGAATATGTTGATCGAAATATCTGGAAAACTTCAAAAAGGGGTCACCGCTAAAGATATTACAATGTTCATAATTGGAAAAATTGGAACAGCTGGTGGAACTGGACATGTTATAGAATATTCAGGCGATGCTATAGAAAATTTATCCATGGAAGGAAGAATGACTCTTTGCAATATGGCAATTGAAGCAGGGGCTAGGGCAGGCATGGTGGCTCCTGATGATAAAACTTTTGAATATGTTTCTGATAAACCTTTTGCCCCAAAAGGAAAAGACTTGGAAGAAGCTATAAATTATTGGAAGACTTTAAAATCAGATCCAAAGGCAAGCTTTGATAAAATTCATTCGTTCAATGCAGAAGAAATCTTGCCTCAAGTTACTTGGGGAACTTCACCAGAAATGGTTGCTGATATTGATGATTCGGTTCCTGTAGTTAAGGAAGATAATAAAACTTTAATTTCTGCATTAAATTATATGGGTTTAAAACCAGGAACAAAAATTAAAGATATTGAAATTGATCAAATTTTTATAGGTTCATGCACCAATTCAAGAATTGAAGATTTGCGAGCAGCCTCAAGAATTTTGGATGGAAATAAAATTTCAAAAAATATTAAACGAGCAATTGTGGTGCCTGGTTCAGGACTTGTAAAAAAACAAGCTGAATCAGAAGGTTTAGATGAAATATTCAAAAGTGCTGGTTTCGAATGGAGAGATGCTGGATGTTCTATGTGTCTTGGTATGAATCCGGATCAACTAAAAGAATTTGAAAGATGTGCATCAACGTCTAATAGAAATTTTGAGGGTAGACAGGGTTTTAAAGGCCGTACTCATTTAGTTAGTCCAATAATGGCTGCTGCTGCGTCCTTAGAAGGTAAGTTTATGGATGTAAGAGAGCTTTAATGAAAAATTCAAATTTATATTCAGGAGAATTTGCATGCTTAGAAAAAGCCAACGTAGATACTGATCAGATTATTCCAAAACAGTTTTTAAAATCTATTTCCAAGACTGGCCTTGGTCCTTATTTATTCGATGCTTGGAGGTTTTTAGATGAAGGATTCCTTGGAAAAAAACCTTCAGATAGAAAGATTAATCCTGACTTTGTTTTAAATAAACCTTCTTATTTAGGAATCAACGTTCTTATTGCTGATGACAATTTTGGATGTGGTTCTAGCAGAGAACATGCTGTTTGGGCTCTTAAAGACTTTGGGATCAATGTAGTAGTGGCACCTTCATTTGGCGATATTTTCTTCAATAATTGTTTTAAAAATGGAGTTTTAGCAATAAAAATCTCTCAAGACAAAATAAATGAAATCTTTTCTCAACAAAATCAAAATTCACAAAAACAAATCGAAATAGATTTAATTAATCAAAAGATTAAGATCCCAAATATTAAACTGATTGATTTTGAAATAGACGACTTTAGAAAGAATTGTTTATTGGAAGGATTAGATGATATTGGATTTAGTTTGAAATATGAAACAGAAATTTCTAATTATGAAAATAAACTCAAACAATTAAGACCTTGGATCTTAAATGAGTAAATCAAAACATATACTTTTTCTTCCTGGAGATGGTATTGGTCCAGAGATTAGTCATGAGGCAAATAAAGTTCTATTTCATGTCTCGCAAAAATACAATTTTGAAGTAAAAGTAACCAACAGTCTCATTGGCGGAAATGCAATAGACGAAGAAGGTTCACCAATATCAGATTCTACAATTGAAATCGCTAAAGACTCTGATGCAGTTTTCTTAGGCGGCGTTGGAGGTCCAAAATGGGATAGTTTGGAGCCTTCAAAAAAACCGGAAAAGGGGTTACTAAGAATAAGATCTGAACTCGACTTATTTGCAAATTTAAGACCATCAATGTCCTTTCCTGGCCTTGAAGATGCTTCTACGCTCAAGAAGGAAGTCATAGAAGGATTAGATATATTAATTGTGAGGGAATTAACAGGTGGCATTTACTTTGGAACTCCAAGAGAAATAAAATCTGATTCTGCTTTTAACACTATGATTTATTCAACTTCAGAGGTTGAGCGAATTGCCGAAGTTGCATTCCAGAGCGCTATGAAAAGAGAAAAAAAATTGTGCTCAGTTGATAAAGCAAATGTTTTAGAAGTTTCAGAATTTTGGAGAGCCATCGTCAATAAAATTTCTAAAAAGTATCCAGAGGTTAAGTTGCAACATATGTTGGTGGATAATGCAGCAATGCAGTTAGTTCAAAATCCGAGACAATTTGACGTAATTTTATCTTCTAATCTTTTTGGAGATATTCTTTCAGATATTAGTTCAATTTTATCAGGCTCTATTGGTATGCTTCCCTCAGCTTCTTTAGATTTAAATTCAAAAGGACTATTCGAACCGGTTCATGGAACAGCCCCAGATATTGCTGGCAAGTCTATTGCGAACCCTCTGGCTGGTATTTTGTCTATTGCAATGATGTTTAAGTATACTTTTGATAACGAAACAATTTCTCTAGATATTGAAAAAGCTGTCGAAGAGGTCTTAAAAGACGGATTCGCTACTCGTGATATAGCAAACAAAAAATCAAAATTGGTTTCTACCTCAGAAATGGGAGATTTAGTAATTGAAAAACTTAAATAAGAAAATAGCAGTTGTTGGGGCTACTGGTGCAGTTGGAAGGGTCTTTTTAGAGCTTTTAGAGAAAAATTTTTCTGGAACAAAAGATTTATACTTATTAGCAAGCAAAAAGTCAGAAGGAAAGTTAATATCTTGCGGAGATCAGCAATTTGAAGTGCAAAATTTATCAACTTTCGATTTTTCTTCTGTAGATATTGCTTTCTTTTCCGCTGGAGCAGAAATCTCAGGAGAATTTGCTCCTAAAGCTTTATCTCAAGGCTGTACTGTTATAGACAACTCATCAAAATTTAGAAGACAAGAAGATATTCCATTAATAATTCCTGAAGTAAATGGAGATATTTTAAAACAGATTAATGATCCCATAATAATTTCAAACCCAAATTGTTCTACTGCTCAATTACTTGTTGCTTTAAAACCTATTCACGATTTATTCGAAATAATTAGAGTCGACGTAGTAACTTTTCAAGCAGTAAGTGGATCTGGACAAAATGCAATCAATGAATTACTAAATCAAACAAAAAAATCACTAAATAACGAGAATACTGAAAATGAGGTTTATGGAGCCCAAATAGCTTTTAATGTAATTCCAGCTGGAAATTTGGAGGGAAACAACTATACCGATGAGGAAATGAAAATTTCCTATGAAACAAAAAAAATTCTTGATGAAAAGATAAACGTTTCAGCGACTTCGGTCAGAGTTCCCGTTATTCACGGTCATTCTATAGCCGCACACGTAAAAACGAATAAAAAAATTAACTTACCTAATTTAAATAAAGCATTTGAAACTCAAACTGGCCTCGATAAATACTCAGAAAAAGACTTTCTATCTCCAAATCCTTTGGATCATGCGGAAGGAAAAGATCCAGTTTCTGTGGGAAGAATTAGAGCTGATTTGTGGGAGGATGATAGAGTAAATTTATGGATTGTTGCCGATAATTTAAGAAAAGGAGCGGCGCTTAATAGCTTACAAATTATGGAAAAGATATTAGAAAAATAGAATTATGTTCAGGTTAATCATTTTATTAATTTTTTTACCCAATCTTTTGCTGGCTCAGTTCGAGTATTCTAGTAACGAATATAATAACCTCTGGTCAATTGCTATTGAAGTTAAAAAAAATAATCCAGAGTTTTCTCTTTATCAAATTATGATTGCGATACAAGATCTGAATCCTGATTCTTTTAAACGAGGGAATATTAATTTTTTAAAAAAAGATCAGTTGTTGGAAACTCCAGATTTTTTTTTACTAAACATCTACGATAGATATCAATCAATAAGAGATGTGGCAGAACAGAATTCAATTATAGATAGTAAATTCACTGATTATGTTGTGCTTAAAGATGTTCTTGTATTGACTGAACCAACTTATTCCCTACTTGATCCAATAGAAGATACAGACTACTCATCAATGGAAACTATCCCTTTAGAAAGTTTTGAAGAGTCTTTGAATGTTGAAGAAAATAATTCTTCTGAAATAGTAATAACTCCGATCGATACCGAATCGTCCGATTTAGAAAATTACATTAACATAACTTCTAATTCTGCAGAATCTCTTCAAGAAAGTCTGGAAGATGTTGATTCAGACTCTTCAATTGATTATCAATTAATTTTAATAGTTGGTTTAGCTTTTCTTCTATTTATTTTAGGAGTTTTATATTTAAGAAGCACACCAACAAATTTAAATAATGAAAGAAAGAATGAAGACGATCTAGACGAAGATTATGAAGAGATTGGGGATCCTTTTGAAACAAGATTAAATCTAGCAACTATGTACATTGAAATGAAAAACTTTGATCAAGCCAAGGTATTACTTAGAGAAATAATTGAAAGTGCTGAAGATGATTCTGTTATCAATAAAGCTAAAAACTTATTAAAAACTTTTAATGAAAATTAAACGCTATGCTGCTGGAGTGGAGTATTTTGGAACAAAATATAAAGGCTGGCAGATTCAAAAATCTACAGACGATACTATTCAATCTAGGATTGATGAGGCTCTTTCAAAAATAGCTGATTCAGAAATAAAATCAACTTGTGCAGGCAGGACCGACTCTGGAGTAAACGCTTTATCACAAGTTATTCATTTTGATTCTGAAAAAAAAAGAACACTTAAGGCTTGGATGGAAGGATGCAATTCAATTTTACCTGATGACATTAAATTCATTTGGGTCAAGAAAGTGTCGGAGGATTTTCATGCTAGGTTTTCAGCATTCAAAAGAACTTATAAGTACATCGTTCTTAATAAAAAAAATACGTCAATATTTTATAAAAATAGGACATTACAAGTAAAAGAGAAAATTAATTTAGAAATAATGAAAGAAGCTTCAAAATATTTAGTTGGAGAAAAAGATTTTACAAGTTTTAGATCTTCAGGTTGCCAGTCAAAGTCTCCGATGAGAGAAATTTATAAAATTAGCATTTCCAAAAAAAAAGATTTAATTACTTTTGAAATTTCTGCTAATGCCTTTTTATTGAATATGGTAAGAATTATAGTAGGAACTCTTTTAGAGTTCGGATTAGAAAATAGAAACCCTAACTTAATGAAATCAATTATTGAAGGATGTGATAGAAGTCTTTCGGGAAAAACTATAGCATCGGATGGTTTGTATTTTATTGGCCCTGAATATCCTTCAGAATTCAAAATAAAAAAACCTCCACTCAAATATCAAATTCTTCCAAATTAACTTTATGTCATGAGTATTTTTATCAAGATATGTGGAATCACGAACGTTGAAGATGCAAATCTTTCTATTGAGTATGGTGCTGATGCTATAGGCCTAAATCAATACGAAAAAAGTCCAAGATATGTCAGTGATAAAGAGTTAATAAAAATTAAAAACAGTTTAGATGATGACATATTAGTTGTTCCAGTTTTTGTAAATCCCAAAGAAGATGAAGTTCTTAAATTTTTGAAAATCTACCCAAATAGCGTTTTGCAGTTTCATGGTTGTGAATCTATAGAATTTTGTGAAAAATTTGACAGACCATTTATCAAATCTATAAATTTAGACGCCTCTAAAAATGCTTATGATTATCAAAAAGAATATACAGCAGCAAAATATTTTCTCTTGGATTCAGGAAATGAAGATTTATATGGAGGAACTGGAAAAAAATTTGATTGGAAAAAAATACCTCATGATTTTAATAACTTAATCGTTGCAGGTGGATTAAATACTAATAATATCTTATCGCTATTAGATTATTTTATTCCTTTCGGAGTTGATGTATGTAGTGGAGTTGAATCGAAAAAAGGTGTAAAAGACTCACTGAAGTTAAAAAAATTTATTGATTTAATCAAAAATTATGAAAGATAAGGAAAAATACAACTTTCCAGATGCCGATGGTAGATATGGAGATTTTGGAGGCAAATATGTATCCGAAACTCTTATGTCTGCATTAGAACAATTAGAAACTACCTATGAGGATCTTAAAGACAAAGAAGAGTTTAAGAATGAAATTACCTATGACCTAAATAACTTTGTAGGCCGCCCATCACCATTGTATTTTGCAAAGAGATGGACTGACAAACTCTCCGGAGCAAAAATTTACTTAAAAAGAGAGGATTTAAATCACACTGGAGCACATAAAATTAACAATACAGTTGGCCAAGTTTTATTAGCAAAGCATATGGGTAAAAAAAGAATCATCGCGGAAACTGGAGCAGGCCAACATGGAGTTGCTACTGCGGCTGTCGCAGCTAGACATGGACTAGAATGTATAATTTTTATGGGTGAAGAAGACATAGAAAGACAGTCTCCAAACGTATACAGAATGAAATTACTTGGGGCTGAGGTATGTTCAGTAAATTCAGGAACAAAAACATTAAAAGACGCTATGAACGAAGCAATGCGTGACTGGGTAAGTAATGTTGACGATACTCATTACATTATCGGAAGTGTTGCTGGACCCCATCCTTATCCTAAAATTGTTAGAGATTTTAACTCTATTGTTGGAATTGAACTAAAAGAGCAATCTAGAGAGTTGTTTGGAAGATTTCCAGATAAGATAATTGCTTGTGTCGGAGGCGGATCTAACGCTATGGGAATTTTTTATCCTTTTTTAAAAGACAATTCAGTTGACTTGATTGGAGTAGAAGCTGGAGGGTCAGGAATTGATACTGGAAAACACGCAGCTCCTTTAAATGATGGCAGTATTGGAGTTCTACACGGTATGAAGACTTACTTGATGCAAGATAATTCTGGTCAAATTCTATCAACTCAGTCTGTTTCCGCCGGTTTAGATTATCCTGGAGTCGGTCCTGAGCATTCTTATTTAAAGGATTCTGGAAGAGTAGAATATGATTCTGCTACCGATGAAGAAGCCTTAGATAGCTTTCATGATTTAACAAAAACTGAAGGAATAATGCCCGCTTTAGAAACAGCTCATGCTCTTGCGCACGCAAAAAAAATTGCACCAGATATGAAAAAGGATGAAATTATTGTTGTTAATTTATCAGGTAGAGGCGACAAAGACATGGCTAACGTCGCTAAAGTCGAAGGCTTAACTTTATGAGCATAATAAAATCAACTTTTAAAAATTTAGAAAGCGTTAATTCAAAAGCATTAGTCACATACACAGTAGCTGGAGATCCGAATCTAGATACTTCAGAAAAAATAATAAGTGAAATTGTAACTAGTGGTGCAGATATTATTGAAATAGGAGTTCCATTTTCTGATCCTATGTCAGAGGGTCCTATAATTCAAATGGCACACGAACGATCTTTAGTGAATAACACATCGCTTGTAGATATTTTATCTTTAAGTAAAAAACTTAAAAAAAAATTTAAAACTACTCCTATTGTATTGATGGGTTATTTTAATACCTTTATCAATTCTTTAAATTCAACCAAATCAATTCATGATATCAATGATGATATTTGTTATGAATTAAAAAATAATGGAGTTGATGGGTTGATAATCGTTGACCTGCCTTATGAGGAAAGTGAAGCTATTTTTAATAAATTATCTAATTATGAAATTGACTTAATAAGATTAATTTCTCCCACTACCAATGATTCAAGAATGAATGAGATCATATCTAATTCTTCTGGCTTTCTTTATTATGTTTCTTTGAAAGGAATTACAGGGGCGGATATAGATTCATATGATGAACTCAAAAAAAGAGTCCAGCAGATAAAAAATTCTTCAAATATTCCTGTCGTCATTGGTTTTGGAATAAAAGATCAAGAAACAGCAAGCAATATGTCGAGTTTTGCAGACGGGGTAGTCATTGGTAGCGCTATTGTTGACATGATCGGTAGAATGAAAAAAGAAGAAGATAATGCAACTCTAAATAAAATATCTAAATTTGTTGGAGACATAAAATCTTCGATACAATAATCTATGGTAAAAAGTTGGTTCAACAGAATTCTTCCATCTTTTGCAAGAGCTCACAAAAAAGACGATAAGAAAAGTCCTGTACCACAAGGACTTTGGCAAAGCTGTCCAAACTGTAAAGAAATACTTTATGGTCCTGATCTTGAAGCAAACCATTACGTTTGTATGAACTGTGATCACCACATTCGAATTGGAGCAAGACACAGACTTACTTATCTATTTGATGAAAACAAATACAGTGAAATTTCTGCGAATACTGAAGCAAAAGACTGGTTATCTTTTAGAGATTCAAAAAAGTACAAAGATAGATTAAGTGAAGCGAAGAATAAAATAGAAGAAAAAGAAGCATTAATTTGTGCCCATGGGAAGTTAAATTCAATGGAAGTTGTAATTGCTGTCTTTGAATTTAGATTTATGGGTGGCTCAATGGGATCTGTTGTCGGACAGAAGTTTGTGGACGCCGTCAATAAAGCTATTGAACTCAAAGCACCATTTATTTGTTTTTCGACAAGTGGTGGAGCAAGGATGCAAGAGTCTCTTTTCTCCCTTTTTCAAATGGCTAGAACTTCGGCAGTGTTAAATAAACTTAAAGAAGAAAAACTCCCTTATATTTCGTTTATGACTGATCCAATATATGGTGGGGTATCAGCTAGCTTAGCTATGTTAGGAGATATTAATATCGCCGAGCCAAAAGCCCAAGTTGGTTTTGCAGGGCCGAGAGTCATTGAGGATACTGTTAGAGTTAAATTACCAGAAGGATTTCAGAGAAGTGAGTTTTTATTAGAACATGGCCTCATAGATATGATTGTCCACAGATCTGAAATTAAAGATAAGCTATATAATCTATTGTCAAAACTTTCGGCAAATTAGTGAATTGACAGAATTAGAAGAATATTTTTTACCGCTTCTAGACAAAAAAAACGACTTTCGAGAGTCTAGTTTTAAAAAGTTAAAAAAAGCTGTCACAGAATTAAATTTAGACAAACCCTCTCAAATTATTTCAGTTACTGGCACAAATGGGAAAGGATCTACCCTTGAAATACTTTCAAATGTCCTGAACAACTGTAACTATAAAGTGGGACTGTTTACTTCACCCCATCTCATAAGATTCAATGAAAGAATTAAAATAAATAATGTAGCTGTTGAAGATAATGAAATTTTAAAAACTTTTAAACAGTTAGAAAACCTTGAGGATTACAAAAGTTTTAATTTTTTCCAATTATTTTCTCTGGCCAGCTTTGTAATATTTTCTGATAGAAAATTAGACATCTGGCTTTTAGAGGCTGGTCTGGGAGGTAGATTGGATCCTGTTAATTGTTTCGACGCAGATGTGTCGGTTATTACAAAAATTGCATTGGACCACGAAGAAATTTTAGGCAAAGGGCTGGAAAACATAGGAAAGGAAAAAGCTGGAATTATTAGATCAAATCAAGATTTCATTTACGGTGAAGGGGAGATACCAGAAAGCGTAAAAAAAGTTTTAGATAAATTAAATCCAAATTTTTATAAGGTAGATAATTCTTCTTTTGAATTAGAAAACTTCCATAGTAACTCCGTAGGCATTGCAAAAAAAATTTTAGATATAAAGTTTGAAAGAATTGATTCTTCAAATGAAATCAAAAAACTTAGAGGAAATCCAAATTATGGAAGATGCCATCAATTGAAAACAAATCTTATAGTTGATGCATCCCACAATAATGACAGTGTAAAAAATTTAGGAACTTTCATATCTAATAATTTTTCTAAATCTAAAATCAAAGCCATTTTTACTTGTAATAAAATAAAAAAGGTTGAAGATTTATGTGCTCCAATGGTTGATATTGTCGATGAATGGTATATTCCAAAATTAGACAGTGACAGACTCATTAATAGTAATTTGATTAATAGATACTTATTAAGGCAAGGGAAAAAAATTAACGTAGGATGTGATTTAAATCAACTTAAACAAAAGATAGAAAAACAAGAAAAAAATAGTTTATTTGTTGCGTTTGGATCTTTTATCTTAATAGGAAAAATTTATGAATCTTATAACTTCCGTATATAAATAATTGGTATGATCACTTTTTCAGTATTTGATGTAGTTTTTTTTATCTTATTAGCAATTTTTAGTTTGAGAGGGTTTTTTAAGGGAGTTTTAAAAGAAATTTTCTCTTTCATTATTTGGATCTCTTCTCTGGCTTTAGCCTGGGGATTGAGACAATTTCCAATAGAAGTTTTGAACATAAACAATTCGATCTTACTAGCTGAAACATTCTTTTTTATCTTATTTTTTATAATTTTTTTTGTTTTGTTAGTATTAATTTTTAAAGCAATATCTTTTGCATTTAATCCGAAAACATTTATTTCAAATATAATTGGTTTTTTTCTGGGTCTTTTTAAATTTTATATTTTTACTATTATTTTATTTTTATCTGCAGACGAATATATAATTGACAAATACTGGTGGAATTCAAGTATTGTTTCTCCATATATTTATAATTCGTCAATTTTAATAGGCAATATTATTGGAGAAATTCCTATGGAAGATTTAGACAATTTTACAATTGAGCCCGATAGGCTTATAAATTAATGTGTGGAATCGTAGGCATTATTTCTGAAGAAGACGTTTCTTCATCTTTATACGAATCATTAACGGTCATTCAGCATCGAGGTCAAGATGCGGCAGGAATCGCAACTCTTGAAGATGGCAAATTACATGTTAGAAAACAAATTGGCTTAGTGCGTGACGTATTTAGAGCTCAACATATCGCTAGCTTGAAAGGTAAAATAGGTATAGGGCACGTAAGATATCCAACAGCCGGAGGTGTAAGCCGAGAATTCTCTCAACCACTGTATGTAAATTCTCCTTATGGGATAAGTATTTGTCATAACGGGAATTTAGTAAATGCAAAAGAATTGTCACTAGAACTTTTTCAAAATGACTTAAGACACTTAAATACAGATTCCGATTCTGAAGTGATCCTGAATATTTTCGCGCATGAACTTCAAAAAATTAATTCTTTTACTCCAAAAGCAGATGAAATCTTTTTAGCTGTCCAAAATATGCACAAGAGACTTAAAGGAGCTTATTCGATTGTATTAATGATCAGTGGAGTAGGATTATTAGCTATTAGAGACCCTAATGGTATTAGACCTTTAATAATGGGTAAGAAAGAAAATGATCTCCTAGGTAAAACAGATTATATGTTTGCGTCTGAAAGTCCTGCCCTTGACGCTCTTGATTTCGAAATTACAGGAGATTTAAAACCAGGCGAAGCAGTTTTTGTGTCTATGGAAGGCGAGATGAGTAGAAAAGTCTGTCATGAGTGTCCTAAGCATTGCCCTTGTATTTTTGAGTACGTTTATCTAGCCAGACCAGATGCAGTAATTGAAGAAATTTCGGTTATGAAGTCGAGGCTAAGAATGGGTCAAAAACTTGGAAAAAAAATTAAATCTTTATATCCCGAATCAAAAATTGATTCGGTGATACCCATTCCTGAAAGCAGCACTTCGTCGGCTATTGAAGTAGCAAAATTTTTAGGCGTAAACTACAGAGAGGGTTTTGTCAAAAATAGATACATAGGAAGAACTTTCATAATGCCAAGGCAAGAAGTGAGAAAAAAATCTGTTAAGAGAAAACTAAATCCAATACCTTTTGAATTTAAGGATAAAAATATTCTCTTAATCGATGATTCGATTGTCAGAGGAACTACTAGTAGAGAGATCGTAGAGATGGCAAGAATTGCTGGCGCTAAAAAAGTTTTTTTTGCTTCGGCAGCTCCGCCAATAAGATTTCAAAACGTTTATGGAATTGATATGGCAGCTACTGAGGAATTAATTGCTCACCAAAGAGAAGATCAAGAAATTGCAAACTTTATAGGCGCTGATTGGTTGGTTTACCAAGATCTCGAAGACTTGATAGATTGTGCGAAAGAGGGAAATAAAAAAATTAAAAATTTTGAAACTTCAATATTTGATGGTGACTATGTATGCGGATCAGTAACAAGAGAATACTTAACCAGTCTTGAATTAGAAAGAAAAGATTCCAATAAATCTTTTAATTAGTTATTTTCAATAGTAACTGATGGCAAACTAGCATTATCTGCAGCTTTTTTATAAGCCTCAATCTCATTAAAATTCATGTATCTGAAAATTTCAGATGACATGGTATTTATTTCTTTCATATGTGAAAGATACTCTTCAACATTTGGGAGTTTTCCTAAAATAGCTGAAATTGCTGCTAATTCAGCTGACGCTAAATAAACATTTGCACCGTCCCCAAGTCTATTAGGAAAGTTCCTAGTTGAAGTTGATACCACAGTAGAATTTGGCTCGACTCTTGCCTGATTGCCCATGCAAAGAGAACAGCCAGGAACTTCAGTCCTCACCCCGGCATTTTCAAAGATTTTATAAAAACCTTCTTCTTCTAATTGAAATTTATCCATTTTAGTTGGCGGTGATATCCAAAGTCTTGTTGGTAAAGATGAGGTTTTCTCAAGAAGTTTTCCTGCTGCTCTAAAATGACCGATATTAGTCATGCACGAGCCAATAAAAACTTCATCAATTTTATCTTCTCCGATTTCAGATAAACTTTTTACATCATCAGGATCATTTGGACAGGCTAATAATGGTTCTTTTATTTCATTTAAGTCAATTTCGATAACTTCAGCATACTTTGCATTTTTGTCAGGTTGCATTAAAACTGGATTGGCAAGCCACTGTTCCATTTTTTGAGCTCTTCTTTCTAAAGTTCTCGCGTCTCCATAACCTTCGGAAATCAACCATCTCAGTAAAATAATATTAGAATTTAAATATTCGACGATTGGGTCTTCGTTTAGAAGAACAGTACAGCCAGAAGCAGATCTCTCAGCAGAAGCATCTGACAACTCAAACGCCTGTTCAATCTTTAAGTTAGGTAAGCCTTCTATTTCTAAACATCTTCCAGAAAATATATTTTTTTTACCTTCTTTTTCAACTGTTAATAAACCTTTTTTTATTGCCGCATAGGGAATCGCGTTAACTAAGTCTCTCAGAGTGATACCAGGCTGCATTTCTCCTGAAAATCTTACTAAAACAGATTCAGGCATATCTAATGGAATAACTCCTAGAGCAGCTCCAAAAGCAACTAAACCTGAACCAGCTGGAAAACTTATTCCAATAGGAAATCTTGTATGAGAATCACCACCAGTTCCTACAGTATCGGGCAACAGCATTCTATTTAACCATGAGTGAATAATTCCATCTCCAGGCTTTAAGGCAATGCCTCCTCTTGTTTTTATAAATTCAGGAAGAGTGTGTTGAGTTTCAATATCAACTGGCTTTGGATATGCCGCAGTATGACAAAAGGATTGCATCACTAAATCTGAAGTAAAACCTAAACAAGCTAACTCTTTGAGTTCATCTCTTGTCATTGGGCCAGTCGTGTCTTGAGAACCAACTGTCGTCATGATTGGCTCACAATAAGTTCCTGGTCTAATTCCTTTTACTCCACAAGCCTTGCCAACCATTTTTTGAGCAAGAGTGAATCCTTCTCGAGAATCATCTTTATCTCCCGGTCTAACAAAAACTTCACTAGGTTTTAAATTGAGAAACTCTCTTGTTTTATCAGTTAAACTTCTACCAATTATTAAAGGGATCCTTCCGCCAGCTCTTACTTCATCTAAAAAAGTTTCAGACTTAAATTCGAATTTAGAAATAACTTCATTCTTTTCGTTCTTTATTTGGCCTTCAAAAGGATAGATTAAAATTAAGTCACCAGTATTCATTTTTTCTACATCTGCTTCAAATACAATTGTTCCTGCATCCTCCATTGTGTTGAAGAAAATTGGAGCTATTTTTCCTCCAATACATATTCCGCCCGTCTTCTTATTCGGAATAAAAGGTATCTCCTCACCCATGTGCCATAAGACCGAATTTGTTGCTGATTTTCTAGAGGATCCAGTACCTACTACGTCTCCGACAAGTGCTACAGGAAAACCTTTTTCCTTGAGTTTATTTATTGTTTCAATTGGATTAGATATGCCTTCCCTGGGCATTTTGTACATCGCTAAAGCATGTAAGGGAATGTCTGGCCTAGACCAAGCATCTGGAGCAGGAGACAGATCATCAGTATTTGTTTCACCAGGAACTTTAAAAACTGTTGCTTTAATTAAATCTGAAACTTCAGGTTTCGATAAAAACCACTCAGCTTCAGCCCATGAATTAAGTATTTTTTTTGCGTTCTTTGATTTGCTAGACAATTCAGCTATATCATTGAAAGCATCAAAAATTAGCAAAGTCTTTGATAAAGCGTCTACAGCAATTTCTCCGCATTCTTGATCGTCTATTAAATTTATCAACGGCTCGACGTTATACCCACCGAGCATTGTCCCTAGATAAAAAGTTGCGTCCTTAGGAGAGATTAATTCGCATTGAATTTTTTTTTGAGTAATGTCAGCTAAAAAGGCAGCTTTGACATAGGCTGCATCATCTACTCCAGCAGGAACTCTATTAATAAGAAGTTCTAAAAGTTCTTTGTTGTTCTCCTTTTTAATTAGGTCTACTAATTCGGATGTCTGTTCAGCACTTAGAGGAAGAGGGGGAATCCCAAGGTCATCTCTTTCCTTGAATGATTTTTTATAATTTTCAAGCATATATCCTCAATAAAATTGGTAATATATTAACATGTCTAATCAACCTCCAGTGCGTACTAGAACACCTTGCGTTGGTATTTGTTCTACCACTTACGGTGACGATGTTTGCAGAGGATGCAAAAGATTCATCCACGAAGTTATAAATTGGAATGCATTTAAACCTGAAGAAAAAGAAGCTGTTTGGAAACGACTTGAACAGTTAAAAACTCTCATTATGGAATCGAAAGTTATAATAAATGACGAGAAATTAATGGAATCAAAAATTTTAGAGCTCCAATTAAAAATAAATAAAGACTTAAATCCTTTATCGAAAGTTTTTGAAATCGTAAAATTAACTAGTACAAGTTTTAAGGATCTAAAAGAATTTGGTATCGATCTTCGGAAAGAAGAAAATTTAATTTCATTAAAAGAAAAACTTGAAACTGAGCTTTATGAGTTATCAAAAGCTCATTTTAATAGATATTTCGTTGAACCAATTAAAAAATTAAATAAAAATTAAATTTTTTCTTTGATTAGATTTAAATTTCCCTTTGAACTTTTTATAAACCATAAGAAGTCGCCCCAATCACCTAAAACCATTCTTGGCACTCCATTTTCATCATGAATACAAGGTCGATGCGTATGACCATGAATCAAAACATCTATTGAATAATTTCTGATGACCTTCAAAACTTCATTTTGATTTACATCCATTATGGCTTCATCTTTAGATTTATTTTCTAAGGAGCTAATTTCTCTAAGATTCTTAGCTACTTCTTTTCTTTCCATTAAATCTTTAGAAAGAAAATCTTCTTGCCAATCTTTATTTCGGACTAAATTTCTGAAATCTTGATATGCTTTGTCGTCAGTACAAAGAGAATCTCCATGCATCAACATAACCTTTTTTCCATTGAGATTTATAATAAAAGGATCATCAAGCAATTTTACTCCTACCTCTTCACAGAACTTATCTCCAATAAGGAAATCTCTGTTACCGTGCATAAAATGAATTTTTAAACCTCTTGCAGTTTTTGCTTTGAGTATATTTTTTATGCTTTTAATAAAACTATCTTCATTATCATCACCTATCCATTGTTCAAAAAAGTCTCCTAGTATGAATAATTCATCACGTGAGTTAATTTTTGAATTGATAAAGTTTTCGAAAGCTTTAGTAAGATGAGGTTTATTTTGCTCTAGATGTAAATCAGAAATAAAAAAAATAGACATTAGTCATTTTCTTGTAACACTTATCATGTACACGTCTTCAATCGGCACGTCTTGATGACCTGAAACAAAAGTAGTCTTCACTTTTGCTATTTCATCAATAACTTCTTCTCCACTAGTTACTTTACCAAACACCGCATAGCCTCCTGAATTTGGATAATCTAGAAATTCATTATCAGCCAAGTTAATGAAAAATTGCGAAGTTGCTGAATTTAAGTCACTTGTTCTAGCCATTGAAAGAGTATATTTCTCGTTTTTAAGACCATTATTAGATTCATTAATAATAGGAGGTTTTGTGTCTTTTTGATTCATACCTATCTCAAAACCACCTCCTTGAATGACAAATCCAGGGATGATTCTATGAAATAAAACGTTTTCGAAAAAATTATCATCCACGTATTGAGTAAAATTTTCTACAGTTACAGGAGCTTCCTTTGGATAAAGTTCTATTTCGAAATTGCCCAAATTAGTTACAACGGCTAATAATATTATTTCATTCATGAGGAACAAGTATAATACCCTTAATTAAGAATAATAGATGAAAATTTTTAATAGTCTCTCCTCGACAAAAGAAGAATTAATTTCAATAAATAAAGACAAAATAAATTTATACGTTTGTGGAATGACAGTTTACGACGATTGTCACATTGGCCATGCGAGGACTTTTTTGACCTTTGACTTATTTGTAAGGTTTTTTTCTTTCTTAGGTTATGAAGTTAATTACATTAGAAATATAACTGATATTGAAGACAAAATAATTGATAAGGCCTTAATAGAAAAAGTTAAATTTAGTGAAATCTCCAATAGATTTATTATTTCGATGAACGAAGATTTCAAAAGATTAAGTTTACTGCCTCCTAATAATGAACCAAAAGCTTCAGATCACATTAGTGAAATACTGGAAATGATAGAAACTCTTGAGTCTAAAAATTATGCATACTCTGTTGAAGGCGGAGACGTTTATTTTGATATAAATTCATATGAAGATTATGGAAAGTTATCAAAGAGAAATTTAAACGAATTAGACGCTGGAGTGAGAATTGAAGTTGATAAGCTTAAAAATGATCCTAACGACTTTGTTCTTTGGAAAAAGACTTCTGAAGAACCAAATTGGGATTCTAAGTGGGGAAGGGGTAGGCCAGGATGGCATATTGAATGTTCCGCAATGAGTAAAAAATTTTTAGGTGAAAATTTTGATATTCATGGGGGAGGGCTGGATTTAAAATTTCCACATCATGAAAATGAAATTGCTCAGTCAGAGTGTTGCTCAGGAAAGAACTTTGCTAACTATTGGATGCACGTAGCTCCTTTAAATGTAAATGGAAAAAAGATGTCAAAATCTTTAAATAATTTCATCACTATAAAAAAAGTTTTAGAAGAGTTTCATCCTGAAGTCATGAGAATGTTTTTTTATCTTACTCATTATAGAAAACCAATTAATTTCACAGCTAATTCAATAAATGAAGCAAAAAATATTTTAGATAAACTTTATGAAAGTCTTAGAGATACTGATTTTACAGATACAAAAATTGATTTAGATTATAAAAATAAATTTGAAGAGGCTCTGAAAGATGATTTCAACACTCCAAAAGCAATAAAAATTTTGCAAGAGTTAGTTCCAAAAATTAATAAAACGAAGTCTTCAGAAGAAATGGAGGTCCTAAAGTTTAGCTTAAGAGAGCTCTCACAAGCTATTGGGTTATTAAACGATACAGTAGAAAATTATTTTAAATACTCACTTCCAAATGACATAAGCGAAGATGAAATTGCGAGGTATGTTCTAGAAAGAAATGATGCCAGACTTAATAAAGATTTTCAAAAAGCCGATGATATTAGGGATCAATTACTGGAAAAAGGGGTTGTTTTAG
Source organism: uncultured SAR86 cluster bacterium (assembly GCA_902527995.1). Classification (GTDB taxonomy): domain Bacteria; phylum Pseudomonadota; class Gammaproteobacteria; order Magnimaribacterales; family AG-339-G14; genus AG-339-G14. The sequence continues at coordinate 30,912 of CABZRA010000003.1, read as the reverse complement.
AAGACGAGGCTGATAAGACTTCTTGGGTTAGAAAAAAATCTAAAAAAGCCGATAAAAATAGTACATAGTAAAGCATAAAAGAAAAGCTCCTATTACTGGCGCAGTTTTCCTTTTGAAAGTGCTTTCAAAAGTTCCTAAACTTAAATAAGTAATGAATATGGCAGTCAAAATAGCCATCATCAAATAATCCCTTGTTAAAATATCAGCCTCAAAAACTTTTACTATACTTAAACCAATTATTGGGAAAACTAAAACGACGTTGAGAATATTTGATCCAACTATGTTTCCAATAACAAGGTTTCCCTTTTTTTGTTTCAAAGCAGAAAATGAGGTAGCAAGTTCTGGAAGACTGGTACCTATGGCGACCATTGTTAACCCAACTACTGTATCTGATATTCCGATTAGGGATGCTAATCTTGATCCATAATTTACAGTTAGTTCAGATCCTAATAACAAAAGGATTAAACTTAAGGTTGAAAACAAGATTAAGGAGAAAGTGCTTTTTGAAATTGGGGTAGCTAATTCCTCTTGAGGTTTTTGACGCATTAAATGTAAAACAAATAATATGAACAATCCAATCATCAATATTGAATCACTAGAAGATATTTTGTAATCGAAAAGTACGTATCCGGCAAGTAATGTTGTTAAGAACAATAAAAAAATATCTCTCAAATTAAGTGTGATAGACGACTTAGAAATAAAAAAACAAGTAAATCCAAAGACAATTCCTAAATTAGCAATATTCGAACCAATTGAATTTCCCATCGCTATCTCTGGCTTTAAATTCACTACAGATGAAATGCTCACGAAAACCTCAGGAATGGAAGTTCCAAGCGCAACAACTGTGATTCCAAGAAACATGTCACTTAAACCAATTTTTTTACCTAAATTTGAAATATTATCGATAAATAAATCAGCTCCTTTGACTAATAAAATTAATCCAATAAATAGAAACAATGCTGGTAAAAGAAATTCCATTTTTATAAGTTTGCTTTAATTACATATCTACAATATTCACAATCTTTACTTGAACTTGGTGCTTTGTCCGAATCTAAACAAATTTTCATTTTTTTTATTGTACTCGGAATCCATGAATCATCTCCCTTATAACCTATGAGTTTAATTTTAAAATGCAATTTATTTTCAAAAGGTATATTTTTTCTAATGGCATTACAGTAAACAAAATATGCTGTGTCTTGGACGTCAAACCCATTTTTTCTTAAAAGCCATTGATAAATTTCAACCTGTCTTTTGTATGAAATTTGCCAGGGTGCATCTAAAGATACTTCTCCATCCTTTGAAGTTGCTTTGTAGTCCACAACTATTAATTGGTCTGTTTTAGTATTAATCCACACGTCATCAAGTAAACCAAAAATGTAAAAATTTGTTTCTTCGTCTAGATAACTCACTCCTTTATTTCTAGTTCTCCAGTCCTCTATTTCAGGATGACTGAAAGGTTTGGCATCTATGCCAGCCTCTTTAATATAAGGATGGTTATCACTAGAATTTCTGTATTTATCAAATTCTTCTTTAAGTAATTCATCAACTGCGTTATTCAAATTAAAAGGAAACGAACTTGGTTTGCTTATGCCAAGTTTTTCTTCTCGGTAAAAGCATTTAGGACAATTACAAAAATTTTCTATTCTAGCTCTACTAAGTTTGTAAGGATCAAGACTATCTTTATTATATAGAGGCATTATAATTTTTGGCTCCGCGAGCAGGGCTCGAACCTGCGACCCAGTGATTAACAGTCACTTGCTCTACCAACTGAGCTATCGCGGAAAATGAGGTGTATTATAGGCAAAAAATAGAGCAATGACTAAATCATTTAATATCAAATCTGACTTCAAACCTGCTGGCGATCAACCCAATGCAATTAATAAAATTGTAGAAGGTTTAAATTCTGGCCTTTTAAATCAAACTTTGCGCGGAGTGACTGGCTCGGGAAAGACTTTTGCAATGGCTAATATAATTCAAGAAGTCCAAAGACCAGCAATTGTCATGGCTCACAACAAAACTTTAGCAGCCCAACTTTATGGTGAATTTAAGGAATTTTTTCCTGAAAATTCAGTTGAATATTTTGTTTCTTATTACGATTACTACCAGCCTGAGGCATATGTGCCTACCTCGGATACCTTTATCGAGAAAGATGCTTCAATAAATGAACACATTGAACAGATGCGTTTGTCGGCAACAAAAGCAATTATGGAACGAAGAGACGTAATAATTGTTGCCTCTGTTTCAGCAATATATGGATTAGGCGATCCTAAGTCTTATTTAAAAATGGTATTACATCTTGATCGAGGCGATGAAATCGATATGAAAGTTTTACTTATGCGACTAGCAGAACTTCAATATACGAGAAATGACACAGAATTTAAAAGAGCAACTTACAGAGTAAAAGGAGATGTTATCGATGTATTTCCTGCTGAATCAGATTTTGAGGCTTTAAGAATCGAATTATTTGATACAGAAATAGAATCTCTTAAATTTTTTGATCCATTGACTGGAGAAATAATTAGAGATGTTCCAAGAGTAACAATTTTTCCTAAAACTCATTATGTGACTTCTCGTGACGTCATGCTTAGCGCAGTTGAAAAAATCAGATCAGAAATGAAAGATAGAGTTAGATATTTTAAAAAAAATGAGAAATTAATAGAAGCTCAAAGAATTGAAGAACGTACAAAATACGATATGGAGATGATCAAAGAGCTTGGTTTCTGTTCCGGAATTGAAAATTACTCGAGATATTTATCGGGGAGAAAAAAAGGCGAGGCACCTCCAACTTTGTATGAATATTTGCCCAAAGATGCCTTGGTTTTCGTGGATGAGTCACACGTATCTTTGCCCCAAATAAGAGGAATGTATAGGGGAGACCGATCGAGAAAAGAAACTTTAACAGAGTATGGGTTTAGATTACCAAGTGCTTTAGATAATAGACCATTGAGATTTGATGAATGGGAAATCCTATCTGGTCAAAAGATTTTTGTTTCAGCTACTCCAGGAGAATATGAAAACGATAATTTGGATCAAATGGTCGATCTAATCGTCAGACCAACTGGATTACTTGATCCCACGTTAGAAATAAGACCAGCAGTTAACCAAGTTGATGATTTAATATCTGAAATTTATGAGAGAACAAATAGAAAAGAAAGAGTTTTAGTTACTGTCTTAACAAAAAGGATGGCAGAGGACCTAGCTCAGTACCTCTTCGAAAAAGACATAAATGTTAAATATCTTCATTCAGATATTGACACAGTTGAAAGATCAGAAATTTTAAGAGATTTAAGGTTAGGAAATTTTGACGTTTTGGTTGGCATTAATTTATTGCGAGAAGGTTTAGATTTACCTGAAGTTTCTCTGGTTGCAATTCTTGATGCAGATAAGGAAGGATTTCTTAGATCTGATACCTCTTTAATACAAACTATAGGCAGAGCAGCAAGACACATAAATGGTCACGCTATCTTATATGGAGATAAAGAAACAGGTTCAATGAAAAGAACAATTGAAACCACCAACGAAAGAAGAAAAAAACAAATTGCTTTTAATAAGAAACATAAAATAAAGCCCAAAGGAATATTCAGACCGATTATGGATGTAATGGAAGGGTCAAAGAATCTAACTAAAAAACAGTTCATCGAAGAAGTCGATAAAAAATTTGAAGAGGAATATCTATCACCTAAAGAGTTAGCAGAAAAAATAGACTCTTTAGAAAAGTTAATGTTAGATCACGCAAGCAAGTTAGAATTCGAAGAAGCTGCAAATCTGAGAGATAAAATTTCTTCTTTAAAAAATAAGCTGTTTGCAGCTTAACAAAGGCCATAAAACTTAATCTTGATTTATAATATTGTCTTCTGATAGAAGCATGCAAAATATTTTTGAATTTAAGCCCAATTTGATTGGAATTTTAGGCTCTTCTTCTTTATCTGACTTTAAATTAGAGAAAAAAATCGAAATTCTTTCAAAATCAAATTTTTCTTTAATTGAAGTAAATGACATTTTTATTATTGAAACACATCATCCGTGGCAACAACTTCTTCAATCTGAACAAGAAAAAATTCTTAAATTATTAAATGCAAAAAATGAAGAAATTAAATTTTTAAATGACATAATTGTTACTCCTAAGATAGGTATTCAATCTCCTTGGGCATCTAAAGTAAGTGATATTTTTAGTAAATGCGGCATATACATTAAAAATATTGAAAAGGTAAACTGTTACACTTTTAGCGAGCAAGATAATTTAGACGTTCTAGATTTAAGTCTTTTACATGACCCTCTTGTAGAAACTGTTATCACCAAGGCTGAAACGGTATCAGATTTATTCTCTACGCAACCCAAGAAAAAAACTTTAGAAACAAGCAATTCTTCAATAGAGAATTTTTCAATAACAAATGAATCTTTAAGTCTTGGCTTAAATGATTTCGAACTAGCTTACCTTTACGAAGGATTAAAAAATCGCTCAAAGAGAATTAAGGACTCTGAATTGATGATGTTTTCGCAAATTAATTCTGAACATTGTCGTCACAAAATATTCAATTCTCAATGGATAAATCAAGATTCTAAAAAGAAATCCTCATCATTATTTTCTATGATTAAAGATACTTACAAAAATTATTCTAAAAGTGTTCTTTCAGCATATAGTGACAATGCTGCGGTGATTGAAGGATATGGTAATTCAAGATTTTTTCCTCAACCTGGCACAAAAAAGTATAAATATTTTAAAGAGAAAAATAATTTTTGTATCAAGGTTGAAACTCATAATCATCCTACAGCTATAGCACCTTTCCCCGGAGCTGCAACTGGTTCAGGAGGTGAAATTAGAGATGAAGGCGCTACTGGAATTGGAGCAAAACCCAAGGCTGGATTATGTGGTTTTTCTGTTTCAAATTTGAGAATTCCAAATTCAACAGAAAATTGGGAAGGAAAAGAATTTAAACCTGAAAGAATTGCTTCACCTTTAGAGATCATGATTGAGGGACCTATTGGTGCTGCATCGTTCAATAATGAATTTGGAAGACCAAATATTCTTGGATATTTTAGATCGTTTGAAAAATTTGATTACAAAACTAAAGCACACTTTGGATTTCATAAACCAATTATGATTGCTGGAGGATTGGGAAACATTCGCCCGATGCATACAAATAAAAAAAAGGTATCTGTTGATGCAAAAATTGTAGTTATTGGAGGCCCAGGATATTTAATTGGCTTGGGTGGAGGATCGGCTTCATCTACAGAATCTGGAAATTCTGATGAAGCTTTAGATTTTGCTTCTGTTCAAAGATCGAATCCCGAAATGCAAAGAAGATGCCAAGAAGTTATTGATCAGAGCTGGCAGTTGGGCGATGAGAATCCAATAAGTTTTATCCACGATGTTGGTGCTGGCGGACTTTCTAATGCATTACCCGAACTAATCAATGATTGTGGATTTGGAGCAGAAATAGATTTTTCGAAAATTCCTTCAGCTGATAAATCCATGAGTGATATGGAAATTTGGTGTAATGAATCTCAGGAAAGATATGTACTAGCAATAGAAATTGAAAATTTTAAGACTTTTGAAGAAATATGTAGACGAGAAAATTGCCCTTATGCAGTTGTTGGAAATTTCACTGAAAAACTAAAACTTTTAGTCAAAGATCCAACCAAAAAGGAGCCAATAATTGACTTAGAAATGAAATTTATTTTTGGTGCCAATAAGGAGCTTTTTAGAGAACAAATTGAAGTTAAAAAAATCGACCAGAGCAGATCTAAAGAAAATGATTTTAATATAAAAAATGAAATTCTTTCGGTCTTGAGACATCCAACTGTAGCAAGGAAAAATTTTTTAATAACTATCGGCGACAGGAATGTAGGCGGATTAACTTTCAGAGATCAAATGATTGGACCTTTGCAAATCCCCGTTTCTGACAATGCAATCACAATGACAAATTATGGTGAAATCACTGGAGAAGCTATGTCTATGGGAGAAAAATCTCCTGTTGCTCTAATCAATCCTCAAGCAGCGGGTAGGTTGGCTATTACGGAAGCTGTCCTAAACTTAATCTCGAGCGGGGTAACCAACCTTTCTTCTATAAAACTTTCTGCAAATTGGATGGCTAGTCCAAATAATCTAGAGGCAAATTCAAATTTATTCGAAACGGTAAGGACGATTAGTCAAGACATTTGTAAATCTTGGAATTTAACTATTCCAGTAGGCAAAGATTCTCTATCGATGGAAACTAAATGGATGGGTCATAAAAATACAAGTCCAGAGTCATTAATTATCTCTGCTTTTGCACCTATCAAGGAAGTAACTAAGTCCATAACGCCTATGATGAGTGATGATGAAGATTTGATTTTGATGAGAATAAACTTTGGGTCACATGAAATGCGACTTGGGGGGTCTGTCTTGAGTCAAGTAATAGATAAAGATTTTAATGAGTGTCCCGATATAGAAGAGATTAGTCTTTTTCCTAAAGTCTACAATTTAATTTGTGAATTTATAAAGAATGAAAAAATAATAGCTCTTCATGATATATCTGATGGAGGTTTAGTAACTTCGGTAACTGAAATGATGTTTGCAAGCAATCTTGGCGTTGACATAAATTTTGATTTGGATGAGAGCGAACTAAAAAAAATCTTATTTTCTGAAGAACCTGGACTAGTGATGCAAATGACTAATAAGGACTTCTTGGATTTAAAAGATCAATTAAACATAATTAATTTTTACAAGGTCTACCTCATTGGAAAGACAAATAAGCATGATCACTTGTCAATAAAATCAAAAACTTTCAAAGAAAAAATTGATTTTAATGTATTAATGAAACATTGGTCTAAGGTTTCCTCAGAAATTAAGAAATTAAGAGATAATCCGAATTGCGCAGAAGAAGAACAGGCATCTTATTTAAATAGGAATAAAATAATTTTGCATCAGTCATTCAATTTCGAAGTTCCCAAAAGCTTAAATTTTAAAAATAAACCTAATTTAGCGGTTGTGAGAGAACAAGGAGTCAATGGTCAAATTGAAATGGCAGCTGCTTTAGAAAAAGTAGGTTTTGATGTGACAGATTTACACATGAATGATTTAATCGAAAAAAATTTAACTTTGAAAAGTTTTCAGGGAATTGTTTTTCCAGGTGGGTTTTCTTTTGGAGATGTTTTAGGTGCAGGTCGTGGTTGGGCTAGTTCGATTTTGATGAATTCTTTTCTTAAAGATCAATTCGAGGAATTTTTCAACAGACCTGATACTTTTTCATTTGGTGTTTGTAATGGCTGCCAAGTTATGTCTAATTTAAAAGAAATTATTCCTGGAACAAGTTTCTGGCCAATATTAACCAATAACATTTCTGGTCAATTTGAGGCAAGATTAACTCAAGTCAAGATTCATAAATCTAGGTCATTACTTTTTGAAGACATGCAAGACTCTCGTCTTTTGATTCCGGTAGCTCATGGTGAAGGAAGGATGGATTTTACTAGTTCAAGAAAAATAAAAAATGATCAGGTTGTGATGTCTTATGTAGATGCTGAAGGAAAATCAACTGAAAGCTATCCAAATAATCCAAATGGCACTTTGAAAGGAATTACCTCAGTTTGTTCTGAAGACGGAAGAGCAACCATTATGATGCCCCATCCAGAAAGGGCCTTTTTGAACGCTCAATTATCATGGACAAACCTGGGTAATGAAGGATTCTCTCCATGGATAAAAATGTTTCTCAACGCAAGAAAATATTTTTAATTCATCTTCTAATAATATCTTCCACTCTTAATGAAAATTTTTTAGATTTATAGTCATCAAAAAAGTAATTAATAGTTTTCGAAACGAAAGGAAATGCAAGCTCATCATAAGGTATCTTGTCTTTTTTAAACAATTGAACGTCTAAGCTTTCTGAAGTTGGTCCAAAATTTAAATCTTTTAATTTAGCTAGATGAATTACATAAACTTGGTTTATTTGAGGGATATTAAAAATTGTATAAATCATTCCCATTTCTACAATGGCTTGAGTCTCCTCTTCAGTTTCTCTTTTAGCGCCATCCGAAAGACTTTCACCATTTTCCAAAAAACCTGCTGGAAGCGTCCAAAGTCCATATCTTGGTTCGATTCCTCTCTTGCACAAAAGTATCTTGTCCTCATAAGAAGGTATCGTTCCAACAACGACGTTAGGATTAGAATAGTGAATCGTTCCGCAACTACTGCAGACATATCTTTCTCTATTGTCTCCATCAGGTATCTTTAAAGAAATTTCTGAGGAGCCACAAACTGGACAATAATTCAAATTAGAACTCGATATTTATAACAGGAAGCAAAGTATAATTGATGTAAGGTATAAGTAAATGATACAAGCTTTAACCAATCGACTGTTAGATTTCACTCCGAAAAGCCCTGATGAGAACTTACCTCAAGCTGCAGTTTTGATTTTATGTTATGAAAAGGATGACGATTTATTTTTCGTTATGACTGAAAGATCAAATTCTTTGCCTAGTCACCCAGGGGAAGTTGCTTTTCCTGGAGGAAAAAGAGAGAAGCAAGACAAGAATTTAAAGCAAACAGCTTTGCGCGAAGCTTCAGAGGAAATTTCTATTGATCCAGCTAAAGTAGAAATACTTGGACAGCTTGATCCTCTTGAGTCTAGATTTGGATTGAGTGTGACACCATTTGTTGGAATTTTAGAAGAAAACTTTGAATTAGAACCAAATCCAGATGAAGTAGCTGATATATTTCATTTACCTCTGTCTTTTTTCAAAAATAAACCTTTGATTAAAAATGGAGTTACTAATTTTAAAGGGGAGACCTTTGATACACCTGTTATAATTTACGAAAATCATGAAATTTGGGGATTAACATTAGCTTTCACCCTAGATTTTCTGAAGTTGTTTAACATAAAATTTAAAGATGATTTACAAATTAGGTGAACATACAGTTCAAACCGTTGGAAATGACTTTTTTGTTGCTCCAACTGCTGATGTTATTGGAAGAGTGATTCTTGAAAAACATGTAAGCATTTGGTTTGGCGCTGTCATTAGAGGAGACGTTGAAGAGATCCGCATTGGAGAAAATTCAAATGTTCAGGATTTGTCAGTACTTCATGCTGATCCAGGTCATCCGTTAGTAATTGGCAAAAATGTTACAGTCGGACACAAAGTGATGTTGCATGGGTGCACAATTGGAGATAACAGCTTAATAGGCATAAACAGTATTATTCTCAATGACGCTAAAATAGGAAAAAACTGTTTAATTGGAGCAAATAGTTTAGTAACTGAAGGCACTGTTATACCTGACAACTCATTAGTTTTGGGCTCGCCAGCTAGAGTAAAAAAGGAATTAGATCCAGAAATGGAAAAAATTCTAAAAGGTTCAGCTGATCATTATGTTGAAAATTATATAAATTTTAAAAAAAACCTAGAGGAGGAATAAATGTCTAAAGAACATATTTACGAAATTAGCGGAATTAATTTTAAAGGTTATTTCGCTCAAGCAGACTCAAATGAAGCTCCATGCGTGTTGATTGCCCACACCTGGGCTGGTAGAGATAGTTTTGTAGAAGATAAAGCAGAAGAAATCGCTAAGCTTGGGTACCATTCATTTGCTATAGATATGTACGGAGAAGGAAAAATTGGAACATCCGTAGAAGAAAATTCTTCTATGATGCAGCCTTTATTAGATGATAGAGAAGAATTGACAAAGAGAGTTATGGGAGCTTATGAATACGTGAAAAATTTAGATTCTGTAGAATCAGATTCCATAGCGATTATGGGGTATTGCTTTGGAGGACTGGTTTCTCTTGATTTAGCAAGAAGCTGTTCAGAATTAAAAGGAGCAGTCAGCTTTCATGGTTTTTTAAGCGGTCCTGAGGAAAGTAGCGGGAATAAGATAAATGCAAAAGTACTCGCCTTGCATGGATTAAAGGATCCAATGGTAGGTCAAGATCAAATTGATTCCTTCTCAAATGAAATGACTGAAAAGAATGCAGATTGGCAATTGCATGTTTTTGGAAATGCCATGCATGCTTTTACTAATCCAGAGGCAAATGATCCTGATTTTGGCACTGTCTACAATAAAGAAGCTGATCATAGATCTTGGAAAATGCTTAAAGATCTTTTAAAGGAGATATTTTAATTTAATGAACTCCTTGGAAGTTCGGAAAACTTTTTTAGATTATTTTTCCGACAAACAACACAAATTAGTTTCGAGTTCAAGTGTTGTTCCAAACAATGACCCAACATTGTTGTTTACAAATGCTGGCATGACTCAATTTAAGGATGTTTTTCTTGGTGCAGAAAAATTAGATTATACAAGAGCTACCAGTGCTCAGAAATGTATCAGAGCCGGAGGAAAGCATAACGATTTGGAAAATGTTGGATATACGCTTAGGCATCATACTTTTTTTGAAATGCTTGGAAATTTTAGCTTCGGAGATTATTTCAAGGAAGTTGCCATCGAATACGCTTGGGATCTATTAACTAATTATTACAAATTACCAGAAGATAAGTTATGGGTGACAGTTCATGTTGAAGATTTTGAATCTGAAAAAATATGGTTGGAAAATATTGGCATAGACAAAAGTAGAATCTCAAAATTAAATGAAGATAATTTTTGGTCCATGGGAGATACAGGGCCTTGTGGACCATGCAGTGAAATTTTTTTTGATCATGGAATTTCACTGGCTGGAGATCCTCCTGAAGAGGGTAAAGATACAGGTGATAGATTTGTTGAAATTTATAACTTAGTTTTCATGCAATTCAATAGGGATATAGAAGGAAATTTAAATCCTCTTCCCAAGCCATCAGTTGATACTGGAATGGGTTTAGAAAGAATAACGGCAGTTATGCAAGGTACCCCTGACAACTACCAAACAGATTTATTTACTCCCTTAATAACAAAGATTTCAGAATTAACTGGAGAAAAAGATTTATCTAACCCATCGTTGAGGGTAATTGCTGATCATCTTAGAGCAAGTTGCTTTATGCTTTCAGATGGAATTTTTATTGGAAACGAAGGAAGAAATTATGTTTTAAGAAGAATAATTCGAAGAGCATTACGTCACGCCTACAAGTTAAATAAGGATAATTTTTATATATTGTCTCAACTGGCCGTTTATTTTTCTAATACATACAAAGATTTATATCCTGAAATAGAAAAAAATGACTCCTTTATAAAGAAAGCTTTACTCGAAGAAGAAAAAAGATTCGGTTCAACTTTAAATCAGGGAATGAATTTACTTGAAGGGGAAGTTAAAAATCTTAAGGGTAAAGTTATCTCAGGCGATCTCGCTTTCAGACTATATGACACTTTTGGATTTCCTTTGGATATGACTTTAGATTTCGCCAGAGAAATGAATCTTCAAGTAGATTTAAAAGAATACGAAAAATTGATGAGTGAGCAAAAGAAAAGAGCAAAAGAGAGCAATGCATTTGAATCCTTACTACCGACATCGATTGAAATTGAAAAGGACACAAATTTTACTGGCTACAAAGAATTTAACACTAAGTCTGTAGTGAATATGATTTTTAAGGAAGGAAAACAAGTATCAAAAGTTGATGAAGGAGAATTTGCAATCTTATTTGATTCAACTCCTTTTTATGCAGAATCAGGAGGTCAAGTAGGAGATACAGGTCAAATAAATTCAACTAGAGGAACTTGTGAGGTTTTTGATACTAAGAAAGTAGGAAATCAACATGTTCATCTTTGTAGAAATTTTAAAGGTTCATTCTCAGTAGGCGATGAAGCAGAGCTAACAATAAAAGAAGATAGAAGAATGAATATAGTTTCAAATCATTCCGCTACTCACTTGATGCATTCAGCTTTAAGAAATGTCTTAGGTGAACATGTCGAGCAAAAAGGTTCTTTAGTTAACGAAGACAAATTACGATTCGATTTTTCGCACCCTCAAGCGCTTAAACAGGAGGAAATCAAAGAAATTGAATCTCAGGTAAATAAGATTATTGATGAAGATATAAAAACAGAAATATTTGAAACTTCATTTGACGAGGCGATTGATTTGGGAGCTTTAGCATTTTTTGGAGATAAATATGGAGACATCGTGAGAGTTTTAAAAATTGGAGGAGATTTTTCAATTGAATTGTGCGGCGGAACTCATGTTCAATCAACTAATCAAATTAAAAAATTTAAAATTCTTTCTGAATCAAGTATTTCTTCTGGGGTAAGAAGAATTGAAGCTGTAACAGGGGCAGCAGCAAATTTGTTAATCGATGAAGAAAAAAATGAATTGAACGTCATTGCAAGATCATTAGGCACATCCGTTGAAAATTTATCAGGAAAGATTAATGAACATAAAAACTCTTTAAAGAAAATATTGTCAAAATTAAAAGTACTTGAAAAAAACAATAATTCAAATTTGATTAAGTATTTTGAATCAAATTTCCTAAACATTAATGGAGTGAATGTATTGATGGATAGAATTGATAATTTAAATTTATCTTCACTAAGACCAAACCTAGATGATCTAAAAAATAAAATTGAGAACTCGTTGATAATTCTCATTGGCAATAACAATTCAAAGTCTCAAGTCATTGTTTCTGTTTCTAAAAGTTTAGAGTCAAATTTTTCAGCTAAAAGTATTATGAATTTAATTTCATCCAAAACTAATTTAAAAGGTGGCGGCAAAGATGATTTTGCACAAGCTGGAGGAGATGAATTAGATGATCCTCAATTTATTTTTGATGAGATAAAAAAATACATAGAAAGTTCTGAAAATGAATAACTTAATCGTCCAGAAATATGGTGGTACATCAGTCGCAAATACTGAAAGATTTCAGGCTGTTGCTGATTTAGTTGTAGGTTCAATTAATACAGGTACCAATGTAGTTGTAGTCGTTTCGGCAATGGCAGGAGAAACTCAAAGGTTGATCAATCTTGCAAAAGAACTTCAAGAAATTCCAGATCCTAGAGAATACGATGCTTTGGTTTCATCTGGGGAGCAAGTTTCCGCAGCTTTACTAGCATTAGCTCTAAAGGAGAGAAACTTTTTATCTAAATCTTATACCGCTCATCAATTGGGTCTAAAAACAGATAATTCACATGGCAAGGCCAGAATAAGTTCTATTGATTCAGATACCTTAAAAAAAGACATTAATTCAGGAATAGTACCTGTCATAACTGGGTTTCAGGGAATTAACGATAGCGGTGATATAACTACTCTAGGGCGAGGAGGTTCAGATACAACCGCAGTAGCACTAGCAGTTGCTTTAAAAGCAGATGAATGTCAGATTTATACCGACGTTGATGGCGTTTATACTACCGATCCAAATGTTTACAAAAAAGCAAAAAAAATAGAAAAAATTTGTTTTGAAGAAATGCTAGAACTTTCTAGTTTAGGTGCTAAAGTCTTACAAATAAGATCGGTTGAGTTTGCCAGTAAGTATGAAATGCCGATAAGAGTATTGTCTAGTTTCAGTAGCACAGGAGGAACTTTGATAACAAAAGAAGAAAGCGGTTTAGAAAGTGCTGTAATTTCAGGAATTACATGTACAGATGACGACTCAAAATTAATTTTAAGAAATGTTCCTGACACTCCTGGAATTGCTGCGAAGATTTTATCTCCAATAAGTGACGCTGGGATAGACATTGATGTAATTGTTCAAAATGTTGGATCAGACAAATTAACAGATTTCACTTTTACAGTAAAAAATGAACATTCTGATAAAGCAGCAAAAATCTTAAACGATTTAGTTAAAACTTTAGGCGGGGGCGAAATTGAATTAGTGAAGGATATTAGTAAGGTTTCTGTAGTTGGAGTAGGCATGAAATCACATGCTGGAGTTGCAGCACAAATGTTTAAAGCACTCGCAGAGCAACAAATAAATATTGATATGATATCTACTTCAGAAATTAAAATTTCAGTGGTAGTATCAAAAGATAAATCTAAAGCAGCTGTAATGGCTTTACATGATGAATTTGAATTAGATAAATAAAAAGAAAGGAGATTTGTAATGGAAAGAGTAGTTGATTATGTAGTCGTTGGAGCTGGAAGCTCTGGCTGTGTGATGGCAAATAGACTATCGGAAGATGGAAAGAAGAATGTTTTGATTTTAGAAGCTGGCGGGAAAGATACTAACTTTTTTATTCACATGCCTGCAGGCTATTCTCAAATCGTACCAACTAAAAGTGCTTCAAATTATGGATTTGAAACTGAGCCAGAAGAAACAACCAATAATAGAAAACTATACTGGCCTAGGGGAAGAGGCTGGGGTGGATCCTCATCTATAAACGCAATGGTTTATATTAGAGGCCATGCATATGATTATGACCTTTGGCGTCAACAAGGTAACGCAGGTTGGTCATATGACGACGTTTTGCCTTATTTTAAAAAAGCTGAATCTTTCAATGGAGAAGGTGATAGCGATTATCATGGTTTTGATGGCCCTCTAAGTGTAAAAAAATCCGAGAGTACTCATGACGTGTTATTAGATGTTTTTGTGGAAGCCGGAGGACAAGCAGGATTTCCTTTAACGAATGATTTTAATGGAAAAAATCAGGAAGGATTTTCAAGGTATGAGCATACAATGGCAGATACTAAAAGAGGTCCAAGAAGATGGAGTTCCGCAAGAGCATATTTGCATCCTGCCCTAAAGAGAAAAAATCTTGCAACCGAGACAAATGTTCAAGTAAATAAAATATTATTTGAAGGAAAAAAAGCTGTTGGAGTGGAGTACTCTAAAAAAGGTAAGACTTTTTCAGTAAAAGCTAATGCTGAGGTAATTTTATCTGCGGGAGCTATTAATTCACCTCAAATATTGATGAATAGCGGTATCGGCGACTCCTCGGAATTAAATAAGCATGGTATTGATGTTTTGCATGAGCTTAAGGGAGTTGGGAAAAACCTACAAGATCATTATGCGGTGGTCAATTCTTTTAATTGTACGCAACCTATAACTTTGCATAAGTCAGCAAGTTTCTTAAAAACACAGATGTCTGGTTTAAAGTATTTACTTTTTGGTACAGGAGATGCTGCTTTTCCCCCTACCAGTGCTGGGGCCTTTTTTAAATCAAGTCCTGAAAAAGACATTCCTGACACTCAAATACATTACGCTTCTTTTCATTCCACCGATTTACATGGAAGAGATGGTATAGATTCAAATCATGGATTTAGTGGAGTTATATGCATTTTGAGACCGCAAAGTAGGGGGCACTTGGAACTAAAAAGCTCAAATCCAGACGATGCTCCTTTGATGTTTCCTAATTATCTTTCTGAAGAACAAGATCTAATTGATACAAGAAATGCTACTAGAGAGACTATAAGAGTTTTTATGCAGGCAGCTTTTGATGAGTACAGAGGAGACCGATCTAAACCAGGCTTGGATGTTAATGTTGATAACGATGATGAACTTGATGCTTGGATTAAAAATACTGGTGAAACTCTCTATCACCCAGTAGGAACTTGTAAAATGGGCAGCGACGATCTTGCCGTAGTTGATGGCAGTCTCAAAGTCAGAGGAGTTGATAACTTGAGGGTAGTTGATGCATCCATTATGCCAACTTTAATTGGGGGGAATACTAATGCTCCCTCGATTATGATTGCTGAAAAAGCCTCCGATATCATTAGACAAGCTGTTTAAAAAAACTAGAATTGCATCTAAGGAGAGGTGGCTGAGTGGTTGAAAGCGCTCCCCTGCTAAGGGAGTATGTGGTAATACCGCATCGAGGGTTCGAATCCCTCCCTCTCCGCCATAATTCGATATAATTTAAATCATATGAAATTCGATCAAAAATCTTCAGACAAATTATTTTCCAAAGCAAAGGAGCTTATTCCTGGCGGTATTTTTGGTCATTATAAATATGCTGTTAGAAATGAAGGTCCAAAATTCTTTTCGAAAGCTAAAGATGCATATTTCTGGGATGTTGATGGAAACAAGTTCATTGATTTAATTTGCGGTTGGGGACCGATGATTCTTGGATACAATAATCCTGTCATTGATAAAGCAGCACAAGAACAATATTCGTTAGGAAATACCGTCAGCGTAGCTTCACCGGTGATGATTGAATTAGCTGAAACCCTGGTTGATACAGTCGAGATAGCTGAATGGGCACTTTTTGGAAAAAATGGTGGAGACAGTACCCAATTAGCGGTCATGATTTCTAGGCAGGAAACTGGAAAGGATAAAGTCTTAAAAATCGATGGTGGTTATCATGGAGCCAATGGTTGGATGCAAAGAGAGGGTAGTCCAGGAACAATTGATTCAGATAGCTCTGAAGTTATTTCGATTCCTTGGAACAATATTGAAGAATTTGACTCTGCTATTTCAACATTTGAAAATGAAATCGCTTGTTTTATTTCAAGTCCATTTCATCATCCAACTTCTGAAGACAATGTCCTTCCAAAAAAAGGTTACTGGGAGCACATTCAGAAGGTTTGTAACGAAAAAAATATAATAATTATTGTTGATGATGTTCGAACAGGTTTTAGGATTGATTTGGCAGGATCTAATAAAGCCTTCAATTTTTCTCCTGATTTAGTCTGTCTTGGAAAAGCAATAGCTAACGGATATCCAATATCTGCTCTAGTTGGAAAAAATTACCTCAAAGAGGCCGCTAATAAAGTCTATTTTAGTGGTACTCAATTTTTTAATTCGGCGCCGATGGCAGCTGCTATTGCTACCATTAACGAATTAAAAAATATCGATGCTACCTCTTTAATGAACCACCATGGAAACGATTTAAAAAATAAAATGATTTCAATGGCCAAAAGTTTTGACGTTGATTTAAGAGTAACAGGCGTTCCATCAATGCCTTATTTTAGAATTGAAAACGACGATAAAGAATTACATTTTAAATGGGTAGATAACTGTCTTGCCAAAGGCATTTATATGACAAGTTATCATAATCACTTCCTATCTGCTGTGCATCGAGAAAGTGAAATAGATTTGATAGTGAGTTTAGCTTCAAAAGCTTTTGAAGAAATCATAGAAGTCTAAGACAATAAATTTTATTAAATTAAATAAAATTATAGGGATTCTATAAAATCAGAAATTACCTTTCTTAGATTTTTATTGAGCAAACCTGCCGTTTTGACAGCTTGATAGGTTTCTAATCCGCCAGAAGTATTAACTTTATTAGTTATTCTTATGACTTGTAATAAACCCGTTAAAAATGCGTGTACTTTTATTCCGTCTAGTTGAGATTGAATGTTCTTTTTATTGTTTAAAGCGGTGATTCTATTTCTAAGATTACTAAAAGTATAATCCGCAGATTCAAATAGAGCTATTCTTAGGGGATCTTTTGTAATTTCACCAGAAATAGTAGCCAATATGAGTTCGTAAATTTTTTCATTTTTCAGACCAAAATCTATGAAAGCAAGACCGCCGTTAATAGCTTTGGTTTTGGGATTTTTTGCGTCGACCGCGTCAATTTTTGCTCTTAAATTGCTCAAGCCTTTAAGGCAAACTTCAATAATAAGATGGTCTTTAGATTGAAAATGTCTATAAGGCGCTGTTTGGGAAACCTTAGCTTTTTTTGCCAGTTTCCTTAAACTTATAGTTTCTACCCCGTCTTTTTTTATAGCCTTATAAGCTTCGTCAATGAGCTTTTGCTTTAAGTTTTCTCTGTGATATGTCATTAGATTTAAATCAAAGTTAAGCTTTTAAAAGTTATAATTTAGACTAAAATTGAAAGTAATTTTATCCATTTCTTTTGAATTAAAATAGAGATTTTTATTAATTGCTAAAATTCCAAGTTCAAAATTAAAATTCTTAGTTAACGAGTATCCAACTTTAATTTTTGCTCCTTTATATTCTTCATTCGTAACACCCCATATATTAGTTTCACCAAGATTGTCTTTATTAAATTCTCCTTCAAATAAAGAGAAATTTAAAAAGAGATTTTCATTTACTTCTATGTTTGTAGTTAATTTTAGAAAAATTGAGTCTCCATCTATAAATGCACCTAACGGAAGATTTTTATATCTATAACCTGATTTGTAAGAATTATGTTCGTAAGTAACATTATATCGATCCCCAAAATTACCAATGGTATTGGAGTATTCAATACCAACTGATCTGAGTAAACCATTTTTTAAGAAAATGATTTCATTGCCATAGGTAAAAATTTTAGTGGACGGAGTAAATTTTATTTCATCTTCTCCAATAAGCTGAAAATATGAGGATATAAGTATTTTATTTATGTTGAAGTTGTATTTTAGATCATAACCTGCAATCTCATTAGATAGATCTACTCCATTTTCTGTTCTAGTCAAGCGAAACAAATTATCTACAAAAGATTGAAAACTATCAGGTCTATCGTCGCCACCGAACATTGTCACTCTTGAAAATCCTAAAGTTAAATTTGTAACTGGTTGAAGGGTTATTCTTGCTCCTATTAAATTCGTATTCTTTATAAATCTCTCATCGTCCAGAAAATTTACAAAGAACGAATAATTAACTTTTCCAATAAATGACATAAAATTTTTAAATCTAAAACCCGATAATGATTCAAGATAAATACCTGGTTGGGGATCAGAATAATTTGACAGCATTAAGCTGTTATCATTTCCTGGACCCCACCATCTTTCAATAAATCCAATTCCCAAAACTGAATTTCCTACGATCGTAGATAAATGCGTACCCGAAAACAAATATTCATCTTCAGAGTTAGCTGAAATATTTTTTATTACACTTAATTTTCCCGCTGTTCTATTTCTTTCAAATGTTCTTTCAAGAGATACTGACTTTTCGTATCTATTGGAATCTGAAATATTCCTAATTGAAAATATGTTATTAGAATAATTGATAGAAAGTTTATTCTTAAAATTATTTTTTGATGAATATATTTCCATTAATTTATCTGAGGATTTAGTTTTTAATTTTGCTCTTGAAATAGGATAAGACGTTGAATCAAAAGGGTGCTTCAAAGTTTTTGAAAGAAATTCTAATTTTTTTACAAGCAACTCGTCTTTAGGCTCCATCCAAATTTCACCAGAAAACAAATTAATCGATGATAGTAAAAATATTAAAAAAAATGAAAATGAAATCTTTTTAGCCATCAATATTCTGTCCATATTTTTTTAAAGCCCATTCCCAAAAACTTTTTGGAGTAACTGGATATTTTTCCCAATGTTTCCTATGAATATGTATCCCTAAATATTTTTTGTCTACTAAAAAGTTATTGAAATCGTATTCTTGAAATAATTTGTCTGTTTCTTTACCGGTCCACTTAAAAAACATATCTTTAATTAAAGCTTCATGAAAACAACCATGTCTTTTTGCCAATCTAGAAAAACCATCATTACCATAAATGGTTATACCTAAATCAGATGGAGAAAATTCCTGACCTAGAAGCTTCCATAAAAAAGGGCGAAGATTACCTCTAATAAATCCTAACCAGTTCGGCATTAAAGAATCTCCTTCTAATAATTCTTCGTATTCCTTTATTATTATGTGGTTACTTGGTAAGTAAAGAACTGGGTAACCAATTCTGCCTTTACCCTCATGACAAAAAAAAGATTTTTTAGAATCGTATGTAAAAGGACGAAAAACAAAAACATCTGTGTCTAGCCATAAGCCTTTTCCTTTTTTTTGTAAAAAGATTCTAAAAAAATCGCTGAATTGAGCTATAGGTATATGCGGATTGTTTTCTTTCTTTTTTATACATTGAAGTCTATCTAATAATGATAAATCAAGAATTTCTCTAGCATCAGCCAGATTCACTCCGCTCGGCACATTAGATATTTCATCATAATGAAATAAGGTTACATCTAAGTCATTTGCGACCATAGATGCCAAACAGACATGGTCAATATTTCTTAGTCTTCCTCGAAGCCAAAGCGTAGAAACTTTATTGCTTTGGCACATTAAGAACCTATTTTTTTGCTTGAGCGTATCCCATCACAGCTTTGATTTCTAAAAACTCTTCGAAACCAAAAATTCCCCATTCTCTTCCATTTCCTGATTGCTTAAATCCACCAAAAGGATCATTTATGCCAGTTGGAGCATTATTAATGTGGACATTTCCACTTCTAATTTTCCTTGCTACATCTAAAGCGTGATCAGGATCTGCAGATGAAACATAACCAGAAAGTCCATAAAGAGTATCGTTTGCAATTCTGACTGCATCATCTTCGTCTTCATAGGGCAATATGCAAAGAACTGGTCCAAATATTTCTTCTCTTGCAATGGTCATATCATTCGAAACATTAGCGAAAACGGTTGGTTTTACAAAGTAACCTTGATTAAGATCATCGGGTTTTCCTGGTCCTCCTACAACCAATTCAGCACCTTCTTCGATACCCTTTTCTATAAGTCCCTGTATTTTATTGTATTGAAGATCGCTTACGACTGGACCCATTGTTGTTGACTCAGAAGAAGGATCTCCAACAACAGTTTTCTCAGCAACTTCTTTAGCTGCTTCTTTTGCTTCATCTTGTCTTGATTGTGGAACCAACATTCTTGAGGGAGCATTACAAGATTGCCCAGTATTGTTAAACATATGTTTTGTTCCACGTTTTACTGCTTCATAAAAATCAGCATCGTCTAAAATGATATTTGCAGATTTACCACCTAATTCCTGATGAACTCTCTTCACGGTATCGGCTGAACCTTTTGCAACAGCTATACCTGCTCTAGTAGAACCAGTGAAAGACATCATGTCGATCCCAGGATGGGAAGACATTGCTTCTCCAACAGTTGGTCCATCACCATTAACTAGATTAAATACTCCTTTAGGAACACCAGCATCATGGAGAATTTCTGCTAGGAGTAAAGCGTTCATTGGAGCTATTTCAGTTGGTTTTAAAACCATTGTGCATCCTGCAGCTAGCGCAGGGCCGACCTTACAAGTGATTTGATTCATAGGCCAGTTCCATGGGGTGATCATACCTACAACACCGATAGGTTCTTTACGAATCAAGGTTGAGCCTGACATTTCTTCGAATTTGTAATTTTTTAATGTTGCAGTTGCTGTCGCTAGATGACCTAAACCAGAAGCAGCTTGAGCATTTTTTGATAGGTTAATCGGCGCTCCCATTTCTTTTGAAATAGCTTCAGCAATTTCATCAGATCTTTCCATGTATAAAGAACATATTTTCTCCAAAAGTTTTAATCGTTCTTCAGTGGAAGTTTGACTAAAGGAAATAAAAGCTTCTTGTGCAGCCTTCACAGCAGCATCAACATCTTTTGCCGAACCCATAGCTATTTTACCTATAGTTTCCTCTGTGGTTGGGTTTATGACATCAAGAAGATTTAAACCGTCTATGGGGTCAACCCATTCTCCATTTATATAAAATTTTTCGTAGTTTTTCATCGTTACCTCTAAGGATTTTGAATATTTGTTAATAAACTAGTTTGGACTTTATCAATCCAAGAACAAAGATACTTTCTTGTTTCTTTCGGGTCAATAATTTCATGAACAGAAAATGCTTCAGCTCTAGGAAACGGACTTTGAGATTTTGATAGTTTCTCCTCAATTTCTTTTCGTTTTTCTTCAGGATTATCAGCTTGTGCAATTTCCTTACCAAAAGCTATAGCTATTCCTCCCTCTAATGGAAGGGGGCCAGCTTCAGAAGATGGCCACGCAAGGACATAACTTTCAGGTCCAAAATGAGCTGCTGAACCAACTCCAAATGATTTTCTTATAAGAACAGAACACCAAGGCACTGAGGAATCAACAGCAGACAAAACAGCTTCAGTTCCATGTAAAATTGTTGCGTCTTTTTCGGCTTCTGGGCCAATCAAAAATCCTGGTTCATCAACCAATGAAATAATGGGAATATTAAATTGATCGCAAAGTTTAATAAATCTTGATGTTTTTATTGCATTATCAGCGGTCATAGAGCCCGCATAAAAATTGCTATCGTTTGCAAAAACACCAGCTGAGTATCCATTTAGTCTAATAAAACCAGTAATAATTCCACGACCATAAAAATTAGTCATTTCAAAAAAATCATTGTTATCAGAAATAGATTTTATGATCTCTCTCATTTCGTAAGTTTTCTTTCTGTCTTTCGGAACAATCGATTCTAATTTTTCGTCAATCCTATCAATTGGATCATCACAATCTCTTCGATCTGTAGTTTCGTAAATATTTTGTGGCATAAACGAAAGAAACTTTTTAATCTGTTCAAAAGCGTCCATTTCGTTATCAGCAACGTTATCTACAACTCCATTAATTTTATGAACATCAGAACCGCCTAATTCTTCTTTTGTAAAATCTTTTCCAAAAGCTCTTGAGACTACAGCAGGACCAGCAACTAATATTTGAGCGGTTTTTTTAGTCATTATTCTAAAATGCGAAGCAACAAATCTAGAAGCGGGTAGACCAGCAACAGGTCCCAAAGCCGCACTTATTACAGGAATAGTTTTTAGACTAGTTGCCACTGCTTTGAACCGAGACTTCGAAAACACCGGATCTCCTCCGTACCCTTTTTTTTCTTTTGAAGGTCCAGCAACTGATCCGCCTCCACCTTCATGTAATCTGATTAAAGGAAATTTGTATTGGACAGCTAATTCTTCTGTATAAACACTTTTCCTGTTGCCAGCTGCATTAGGAGAGCCGCCTTTAACGGTAAAGTCCTCACCACCGATCACAATTTTCCTTTTGTTTATCTCACCAAAGCCAAGAATAAAATTAGCCGGAGTAAATGAATCGATTGATCCATCTTCCTTATGTTCTATTCCGCCAGAGATCTTTCCAACTTCTTCGAAGCTATTCTTATCTAAAATTAAATCAATTCTCTCACGGAGAGTTAACCTACCCTTTGCATGTTGGATATCTATGGCTTCTTTTCCACCTTGACTTAAGGCTAACTTCTTTCTCAAAGAAATCTCTTTTATCTCTTTCTTCCAGGACATTTTTATTCGAATATCTTTTCATCCCACCAAGGATAAAAATCTGGCATATCTTCTGTTAATTTTCCAGGAAACTTCGGCGGTCTTTTTTCAAAGAAGGATTTAATTCCTTCAACTGCTTCTCCTGATTTGCCTAATGCATAGACTGCTCTAGAGTCAATTTTATGGGCCTCCATTGGGTGATCAGCTCCCATCATTCGCCAAAGCATCTGTCGTGTAAGCGCAATAGAAATTGACGAAGTCTCTTTGGTAAACTCATCGCATATTTGCAGAGCTCGAGAGATTAAATTGTCTTGAGAAGTTATCTCAGATATCAGGTTTATTTCTTTTGCTGTTTTCGCATCGATTACATTTGCTGAATAACAAAGCTTTAAGGCATTATCGATGCCAATTAATCTTGGTAAAA
This sequence comes from uncultured SAR86 cluster bacterium, assembly GCA_902527995.1. Classification (GTDB taxonomy): domain Bacteria; phylum Pseudomonadota; class Gammaproteobacteria; order Magnimaribacterales; family AG-339-G14; genus AG-339-G14. Next base: position 7,739 of record CABZRA010000003.1, on the reverse strand, counting down.
ACCAACTAGATGCGGCCTCAGGAACTATTCCGCGTTTAGCAAATACAAAACCAAACCTCGAATTTTCACTTGCAATTCTGACATCCATTGGAAGCAGCATGGTTGCACCAATGCCAACTGCATCACCATTAATGGCTCCAATAATTGGCTTAGTAGATTTAAATAGCCTCAGAGTTAGAACACCGCCAGCGTCTCTAACGGTTCTTTTAGTTTCTTTTTTTTTATCAGTCCAATTAAATGAATCTTCTCCTGTAGATAAATCTGCTCCAGCACAATATTTATTTCCCTTACCGGTAAAAACTATTGCTCTAATATCATCATTTTCTTCTGCTTGATCAACAGCATCAATTATTTCTCTCATCATAATCCCAGTGAAAGCATTTAACTTTTCAGGTCTAGAAAGAGTAATAATAAAAACCTTATTCTTAATATTTATTTCAATTTGTTCGTAATTTTTCATAATTAGGGTTGATAATTATAGATTATTTTGATTATATATGCCTGAAGCGTTGATTTAATCCCACTTGCAAACGCTATATAAGATTGCTAAACAAGAATTTTTAGACCTGTTTAGCAAACGCAAGCAGGTTTTTTTTATGGAGAAATAATATGGCATATGAAGGTAAAAATGTAGAAACAATAGCTCTTCACACTGGATGGAGATCTGACGAAACAACTGGGTCCGTTGCGGTTCCAATTCACCAAACTACAAGTTTTCAATTTAATAATACTGAGCACGCGGCAAGTTTATTTGCGTTAGCTGAATTAGGAAATATTTATACAAGAATAATGAATCCTACTACAGCAGTTTTGGAAGAGAGATTAGCTGCATTAGACGGCGGAGCTGCTGGATTAGCGGTTGCATCTGGTCAGACAGCTTCGGCTTATTCGATTCAAAATTTAGCTAGGGTTGGTGACAATATAGTTTCTTCTTCTCACTTATATGGCGGAACTTATAACCAGTTTAAAAATAATTTGAGAGAGATGGGAATAGAAGTTAGGTTTGTCGATCCAACTGATCCATCAAATTTTGAAAAAGCTACTGACGAGAGAACTAGAGCTTATTTCGGTGAAACACTTCCCAATCCAAAATTAGAAGTTTTTCCAATCGGTGAAATTGCTGAGATTGGCAGAAAGCACGGTATTCCTTTGATCGTTGATAATACTGCTGCGCCTATACTATGTCGTCCTTTTGACCATGGTGCTGCTGTGATTACCTACTCAACGACTAAATATATCGGTGGGCATGGAACGACTATTGGTGGCGCTATTATAGATGGCGGTAATTTCGATTGGGGAGAAGCTGGTGCGGATAGACAACCAGCCATGAATACCCCAGATCCTTGCTATAACGGTATTGTGTGGGATGAAGCTATTAAACCTATGGGACCAATTGCTTATATCATGAAGCTCAGAACTACACTTCTAAGGGATTTAGGAGGGGCTATGAGTCCGCAAAGCGCATTTCATTTTATTCAAGGTTTGGAAACTCTTCCTCTAAGAATGAGAGAACATGCCAAAAACGCGCAAGCTGTTGCAGAGTTTTTAGATAAAGACAACAGAGTACAAGCTGTTACTTACCCAGGCATTACTGAAGGCGCTTCCAGAGAAAAAGCCGATAAGTACATGACTGGTGGTTACGGAGCTCTTATAGGTTTTGAGTTACCAGGTGGTAAAGAGGCTGGAAGTAAGTTTATTGATTCCTTGGAGCTTCTATATCACGTCGCTAACATCGGTGATGCAAGGTCTTTAGCTATACATCCTGCTACTACTACACACAGTCAATTATCCCCTGAAGAACAATTATCTGCTGGAGTTACTCCTGGATATGTTAGGTTATCTATTGGAATTGAACACGTGGACGATATAATCGCTGATATTTCTCAGGCGTTAGACAAGGCGGGGTAATTTATCCTAACAAAAAAAACCCAGCTTTTAAGTTGGGTTTTTTTGTGTGATCAATATTACTAAAAAACGATTAGATAAAGGAGCTTCAAAAAAAGGGTTGCATAAAGCAACCCTTTTTTTTAGACAGAAAATTTATTCGTACCTTTTAACTACTGCGTTACTAGTAACACCTTTGTTTTCAGAAATTCTGAAAGTCTTTCTTAGAAATCTTTGAAAAGCTTTTGAAGGAACTCTTATTTGAGCAACTTCCATGTAGGTAGCGAGATCTGGATATCCACAGTAAGCAACGTGGGTTCCATATTCATCGGGTGTGACACCAGGCCCAAAAGCAAACAGTCCCCAAGAACTAGGACAAGTTCCATCGGTAGAAGCAACTTCCATCAAGTCATTATAAGCAGGAAGAAATTTATCAGGTCTTGATACATTAGCAAAAAAGTTTACAAAAACTGTATCCTTACTTGCATCTCCACCGCCAGCTAAAGGAAAAGCTAATGCCTGAACTGTTTGGTCAGAAATAGGATTCATAGCTTCAAAATATTTCGCCCAACCTGCGCATGAGGCAATTTGATTGTTCCACTCTACGTAAGCAGCATTGTTTGGGAATCCAACAAGATAAGTATGTGTTGTTGGATCAGAACCATTCAACGCTTCTGCAACAAGAGTTGTAGTTACACCTTCGGGAGTTCCACAATCCTCTCTAAGAGCGTCACTTGCTGCTACTACGCCCGCTGGATTTTCGGTTTTAATCCCGAATAATCCTAAAAAGGGTCCATCAGCCGTAAATGAATGAGATGTAAATAATATTGCAATTAAAAAAGTTATTTTTTTCATATACTCTCCTTAGAAATTTAAAACTTATATTAATTTACTATAATTTATTATTTAGATGAAGCTGTAATATAAGTCATAAAAGAGTTTTCACAACTGTAGACCGATTCATACAAAGCTCCAAAAGTTCTTCCATCTTCTGAAGAGGTAAACCATTCAATAGCCTTCCCAAAATCTTCAGCTGATGGTGAAATTCCAATCCAATTTACTGATCCTGCTTTGACAGGAATTTGTTGAAATCCTACGTGAGCGGTGTAAGTGTCTTCAAGACCAGCTTTTTCTAGATATCCTGAAAAGGTATCCATCATTGATGACAGATCGTCATAAGACTTTCCTTCATTCAATTCGCATTCATATATTTCAACTACTGGCCCTGCAAACAAAGTTGAAGAAGCTAATAGAGTAAATACTAATATTATTTTTTTCATAATCTCTCCTTAGTTAAATGAATTTTTATGTTAACGAAAAATCATCATCGTTGTGAATAGTTTTTTTATTAATATTCAATTTTTTATCTTAAAAAAATAATCCTTTGCTTTTTTAAAATACATTATCATTGGAGAAGTTTTATGAAGAGTGAATCTTTTTTTCTAATTTTTGTAGCTGCAGGGGTATTTCCTGTTGCTTTAACATACGGAGTAAATCCACAGGTTACTTTAGCTTATCTTTACGATATCGAAGTCAACAATGTAAATCTATCTAATATTTTTCGAGCCATTATGGGTTTGTATATTGCTTTGAATATTTTTTGGGTGATTGGTGCATTTAAAAAATCACTGCTTTTACCCGCAATGTGGAGTTTAACAATCTTTATGACAGGGATTGGCTTAGGAAGGATGTTAAGCTTATTAATTGACGGTATTCCTTATCCTGCATTTATTCTTTACATGCTTTTAGAATTTATTTTTGCAATATTCGGATTCTTTTTTATAAAAAAAATTAACAAAACTTAGGAGAAATTATGAAATTTATTAAATTTTTTATCATTGCAACTTTCACTTTATCCATTTCAATGCATGTTCTTACCCATGAACCTAGCGGAGAGTCTTTTAAATTGTCTGGAACAATAACTTCTATTAATTTAACGAAAGAAGGCGGAGTGATAAATGTTTCGTCTGAAGCTGGAAGGTATGGAAAAGTTTTCCTGACTTATAATGTGGTAATCAATCAAGCGCTTGGTAACCAAGGACATTTTTCAGGAAGAGGCATAGGTTTTAACAATGGTGAAAGACAGGGTGGCGCTCGCCAAGGAGTTTTTAGAAGAGACGGATCAGTTTTAAAATTTTGGTCTCTGGATGATGTTTCTGACGGCAATTTGAACTATTGCGAAACAACTATTGATCTAGTAACCGAAAAAGTTGAAATGACTTTCTATCCTCTTTGATAAGGATACAAAAATCGTTGGAAAATTAAATTAGCTCTTTCTAAACACTTGTACAGACAAGCCAATAATTAGAAAGAGCATTAGTAAAATTATTCTTAAATCTGCTACAAGACTGGGTGTTACTGGAACGGCAATCGTCTTTTCTAAACCGCCCAGTTTGTAAGCATGACGCTCAAAAAAATTTGAGTTCGTCACGATATCAGCCATATCTTTTCTACTTCTATATCTCACAACCACGGCATGATCCCAAGTTCTACCTTCTTCTATATTTAGTAAATCAAGTGCGTCAGAAACAACGGCGCCTGAAAAGATTGGATGACAAGCTCTTGAAAATAAATTGGGAAACATAAATTCATAATAATAATCTAATAGGTCCCAAGCAGATGCGCCCATTCCAGTTTCTGGTAGATTTGGAGGATTTTCATTAAGGTCTAAATAATTGACCATGTAAAAGGCTTTGCCATCGTCGTCTTCTAAAAATTCTCTGAAAAGTTCGGAATTGTTAAAATTTCCAGAACTTTTGGATAAATAAGCTTCTACTTCCTCTGAGGTTAATGGACCCGACAGGTTTGAATACCAAAGAAAGAAAGTTGTATAAATTACTCCTAGTACAATCCAATGAATATTTCTTTTCATTTTAATAAATTATCTTCCAAACTTATAATTTATACCTAATGCAGAAGAATCTTTGCTGGTTGCAATTTTAAATGAAGTATTTTCTGATGCGAAGCTTAAACCAAAAGCATATTCAGTCTCAGAATTAAAGTTTCCAGCACCAACACCCATTGACCAACCTTCATCAGCATAATCAACATTACTTATTGCAATAGATGACGCCACTCCAGAAGAAAGTTTTTTAAATTGCATCAAGTTATCTAATTGGATAGAGGTAATTGTCAGAGAATTACTAGAGATATTATTTGTATTAACACCAATAACTTGTTGTGCGTTACCTATAAGACCTTGATTGTCTCCAATCGCATTTGTTAATGATGATATTGATGCTGCGTTGTTAGAAATATTTGCTGTGTTACCAGAGATATTTGAAATATTTGATTCAATAGAAGTATTCATATCCTGAAAACAAAGCCTTTCGCTTGCCATGAATGTTACTGGAGCAGCACTACTATTTAAATATGAATTATATACATGGAATGCAGAACTATAAGCAGAACTACTAAAACCAAGGGAATTAGCAAAGGAAGCAGAACCAAGAGCAATAGGAGTACTTGCAAAGGGCGTTTCGGAAAAATTTTGTAATGCTGAAAAATCTTCTTTTGCATTGTGACAGTTTGTTGAAATTGCATGATCTGCAAAATAAATGTTAGAAAAAACTAAACTTAAAATTAATAATATTTTTTTCATATTTGTCTCCTAAAAGAAACATTTTTGCATATGTAACTACATAGTCTAGTTTTTCAGGAATTATAGAGTAGAGAGTTTGACCAAAAGTGTGACCACTTTTAGAATAAAAAATATCAAAATATTTTTATTGTCAGAATCCCTTGTGATTATTAATTCTTAGGGCTTTTGGTGCCCCAGCTAGGACTCGAACCTAGAGCTACCGCTTAGGAGGCGGTCGTTTTATCCAGTTAAACTACAAGGACATTAGAGAATCGTGGGATTATCTTCACCTTCGTAAACTTCATCAGGATCAAATAATTTCTCGGTTTCTATGAATTTAAGATTTTCTTTGTCTTCAAGAACTCGGTAAAAGCAAGATTTATAACCCACATGGCAACTAGCGCCAGATCCGGCGACATTTACTCTAATAATCAAACAGTCTTGATCGTCATCAACTAAAATTTTAACAATTTCTTGTTTGAGGCCGCTTACATCGCCTTTTTTCCAAAGTTTTTGTCTACTTCTACTCCAATAATAAGCTTCTTTGGTTTCAATAGATTTTATTAATGCTTCGGAATTCATATATCCATGCATAAGAACTTCCCCAGACGAATCTTCAAGTGTAATGACTGGAATTAAGCCATTTTCATCAAATTTGGGCATAAAAGTTTTGCCTTCTTCTACCTCTTCTATACTTATTCTCTTTCCAAATTGGTCTGTCATTAGGAATGCCTACTTATATAATTTCGTTATAATAATCGAAATTCTTAGCTATGTTAACGATACAGGGACTATCTTACGCTTATTCGGATAGATTTTTGTTCAAAAATCTCTCATTTGACCTCAATTCTGGAGAATTGATTCAGCTCAAAGGTCGCAATGGGTCGGGGAAAACTACCTTGATTAAAGTTTTATGCGGTATTTTAAAAAATTATGAAGGGAGCATCTCTTTTGTTAACTATGATAATTCAGAAGAGCAAAACCAAATCTTTTATTTGGGTCATAAAAATGCTCTCAAAGATAATCTAACCGTGTTAGAAAACTTAAAATATGACTATCGAAGTGATGGAATTGAATTGGGTAGGCTGAAAGAAAATTTAGCAATTCTCGGACTAGAGAATTATTTATTTACCAAAGTATCAGATTTATCAGAAGGTCAAAAAAGAAAAATTATTTTGTCTTGTTTTTTAGCGTCAGATAAACCAATTTACCTTTTAGATGAACCACTGATCAATCTAGACGAGGAATCAAAAAAAATTGTTTCCTCAGAGATAGAAAATAAAATTAATAGCGGAGCCTCAGTCATATTTACCTCCCATGAAAAAAATATTTTAGCGACCAAAGATATTAATCTAGACGAGTACGCGACATGATTTTTTTAAAGAGTTTTTTTTCCAGAGAAGTTTTGATTTACTCAAAAAAAACTTCGAATGTCATTAGTCCTGTTATATTTTTTTTAATATGCATAGCTTTCTTTCCTTTAGCAATTTCAAACGATCCCAACGAGCTTTCTAAATTAGCCCCGGGATTGATATGGATCTGTATTCTTCTGGCAGGGATGTTGTCAATTCAAACTATCTTTAAAGAAGATTACGACGATGGTTCTCTTGATTTATTTTACGTAAGAGGATTCTCAATGTTGCAAGTAGTTTTAGTTAAGATTTTTGTTAATTGGATTTTTACAGCTTTACCATTAATTTTATTGTCTTGTTCTATGGTGTTTCTATTGTATTTTCCTATAGATAAACTTTTTAACTTAATAGGTTCTCTATTTTTAGGAACGCTTATAATTGCATTTTTTGGAGCTTTGGCAGGTGCTCTTTCATTGGGAAAAAACTCTATTTTAGCATCAGCTATTATGCTGCCACTGAGCTTGCCAGTTTTGATTTTAGGTTCGAGTGCTTCAACTTATTCAAACGAAAACATCACTTTTTTTATTTTATTACTTTCAGCACTATTATTTTTTTCTGTGCCGATAATTTCTCTTGCTTGTATAGGAGCAATTAGACTTCATTATGAATAAGTTATTAAGTTCAATTAAACTTTTTTATCATAAGTTAGGGTCTTTTCCATGGTTCTACAATATTTCTTCGAAATTTTTACCTGTTTCATCTACTTTAGCTTTTATGATTCTCTGTATCGGAATAGTTTGGGGAATTTTTTACTCTCCAAGTGATGCTACTCAAGGAGAGGTTTATCGAATAATTTATATGCACGTTCCTGCGGCATCAGTAGCACAATCAATCTATTTTGCTTTAGCAATAGCAGGATTTGT
>CABZRA010000002.1 GCA_902527995.1 uncultured SAR86 cluster bacterium | reverse complement strand
CATCAAGGGAAACTCTTAGTATCGTTTCTCTTTTCAGTTTAATAATTTTCTCTATAGGCATAACATTTTCGATATTAGAAATCTCTGAAACGATTTCTTTTTTTACAGCTATAGGAATTTTTTTATTTTGGAGCTTGTTTAGTAAATCTATTTATAAAAAACTTAAGACGAGGAAAGAATTTCTTCAATCATCCAAATAGTATCTTTTCCAAAATACATTTCATCATCAAGAAAAAAAGTTGGGATCCCAAATAATCCCTTTTTTACTGCTTCTTCCGTATTTGATATTAACTTTGCTTTTACATCAGGATCTTGCATTTGATTCATTAACTTGTCTGCATCTAATCCAGACTCTTCAAAAGCAACTTTGATTACCTCAGGATCATCCATTTTCTTAGGCTCTTCCCACATGTGTACCAATACCTTTTCGATGTAATCTTCGAGATAACCATCCATATCTGCAGCCACCGCTCCTCTCATCATTTGAAGAGTAATTACAGGGAAATGAGGATTCATCTTAAATTTAGTGAGTTTATGGCGCTCCACAAATCTCTCAATTTCTAACGATTGATACTCATTCTTATTCAATACTCCAAAAAATTGTTCCATAGGTGGTTTGTTATTTGTTGCTTTAAAAATGCCTCCCAAAAGAACTGGTGTAAATTTAATTTCACAATTATATTTTTTAGGAAAATCTTTGAGTACTTGATAACCAAAATAAGCATTTGGACTGGCAAAATCAAAATAAAAATCTAATTTTTTCATGACGTCTCCTCATCATTAATAGTTAGTCTAGTTCTAACAGCATTAATTATTTCAATCGTTTGAGTATAGTCTAGATCAACACAAAAACCATCAAGAAAATTATTAAATACATTATCGGATACTCCAGAACCATCGTCATAAGAAATACCAAATAAAGTTTCACATTTTTCAATATCCGATAATCTCTGGTCTTTTGAAAGTCCTTCTAAAAGAAAGTCGACAGTGTATTCTTCATCAGACATTACAATACCCTTATCAAGTGATGAATCCAAAATCAGGTATTTTTGACCTGTATTGGACCAATTTTTCCATTCAGGTAAGTCATTATTTCTTCCTTTTCCAGGATCTCCTGTGTAAGCAAATTCTGCCCAGTAGGATTGAATACTTTTTGAGAGCTTAAGAGCTGGCTGAAAGGCTCCTTTACCAAAAAGAAAACTTTTAATGATGAAGTTATCAAAAGTACCCATAACAAATAAAATTTCTAATGCATGTGCAGCTCCAACAAGCCTCGAAAGTTCTACTCCATTAACTTCTCTTAACTCGTCCCAATCAAATCTGTAGGCATAAGTACTGTTGTGCCCGTTTTCAACAAGTATTCTCGCTGGGGTGTCTACAGCTGAATTTTTCCAAAAACCTGAACCATAAAAATTTATAGCATCATAATATTCTGGATCTATAATTCTTGCAGGCATCAGATCAATACCTGCTGTTTTAAATAGACCTCTAGCAGGAATCCATTCAACAAAATTAGGGTTAGCAGAATTAAAGAACTTATTTTCATCTTTATTTGTTCCAAAAATTATTGGGACTTTCTTTAAGACATTTTTTGAATAAGCCTCTTGGAACCCGCCTTTCAAAATCACATGTCCATCTGGAAATACCCTAGTCATACCAACTTTATCTGGTCTGTCGTTTAAAAGGGCTTTTACAAGTTCTTCTGGAGTTGCGTTATATAAAATTTCTTTCCTCTCGAGATGGGTCATATTTGATTGTAAGGATTTTGCCTCTAACATATCTTTTGCAAGCCCTTTATAAACTAAAATTTTATTAAGAATATTCAAAGCGCTGTCCGTAGGTGCTTCATTGTTTAAAGGTAAGTAACTTTCACTTGCTTCAATGGATGAAACACTTGAAACACCGCTTTGAACAATTGCTTTATGAAAGAGGCCCTCCGCCAAAGGAGAAGCAAACAAAGCAGTTACATTATGACCCCCTGCTGACTCACCAAATATTGTTATGTTATTTGGATCGCCGCCAAAAGCTTTAATATTATTTTTTATCCACTCAAGTGCCGCGATGGTATCTAGAGTTCCGAAATTTCCTGATTTATCTTCCAAAGACGAATTTTCATCCACAAGGGATGGGTGTCTAAACCAACCAAATGCTCCCATCCTGTATTGAATAGTCACAACGATAACTTTTTGATCAAAAACTAGAGAGCTTGGATCATAGATTTTTGCGTCTCCAACTACATTACCTCCGCCATGAATCCACATCATTACAGGTAATGGATTATCCAAAGACGCTAATTCATCTTTTGTGAATTTGGGAGTCCAAATATTCAAATATAAACAGTCTTCGCTTCCGATAAAATCTTCTTCAGCTAAAATAATTTCTCTTTGAAAACATTCGTCTTTAAAATCCGTTGCTTCTAAAAGTCCTTCCCATGGCGCTGCCATTTGAGGTGCTTTCCACCTCAACTCATTTATCGGAGGTTTTGCAAAAGGTATGCCCTTCCAGGAAAAAGTATTATTTTCCGAGTTTTTACCGATAAGTTGTCCTTGAGAGATTTCTCTAATTGACTCTTTGTTAGTTGAACCAGTGCAAGAAATCAACAAAAAAATTACTGAGAAGCTGATAAAAGTTTTCATAAAATAAATATATTTTTAATTACATTTTTTTAAATTTCTCAGTTATTATCATAGAAATATATCAAATAAGATAATAAAAATTATGCAAATATCACCAATTCCAACCTTATCAAAAGATATAAACGAAATTCGATCTAAAACAGCCAACATTGTGGCAGAACAAATCATCCCAAACGAAAAAGAAATCTATAAAGGTGGAGATTCAGCAAAATCGATCAGAGCAGAGATTAGAGAAACTGTTAAATCAGAAAAGCTTTGGGCGCCTCATTTACCCGAGGAATACGGAGGCATGGGAATAGGTTTTATGGCTCATGCATATATGAATGAAATATTAGCTTGGTCACCTTTATCGAATAGATTATTCGGTGTGATTGCTCCAAATTCTGGAAACCAGAAAGTTCTTCTTAAATATGGTACTGATGAACAGAAAAAAAAATGGTTGGAGCCACTAGTTGCTGGACAGATGGAATCTGCTTTTTCTATGACAGAGCCTGATAGTGCAGGATCTGATCCTAGGTCTATAAAAACTACGGCCGTTAGAGATGGAGATGAGTGGGTTATTAATGGTCATAAAGTAATGACTTCGAATGGAATTAGAGCGGACTTTGCCATTGTGATGTGCAGAACAGAAGAAGAAACAAATTCTGGAGAAATCAATTCAAAAATGACTCAGATTATAGTACCAACTAATTCTCCGGGTTTTAACATAATTAGATCTGTACCGATTTGGGGTCATACTGGTGGAGATCATGTAGAAATTAAATATGAAAACGTAAGAGTGCCTCTTGAAAATCAATTGGGTGCTAGAGGTTCTGGTCATGCAGCAGCTCAAGATCGTTTGGGAGCTGGAAGAGTTTTTCATTGCATGAATAGTATTGGGCAAATGTGGCGAGCTTTTGATTTAATGTCTAAGAGGACTATATCGAGAGAAGTACACGGTGGTTTGTTGGAATCAAAACAGATGATCCAAGGATTCATCGCAGATTCTTATATCGATATTCAAACCGCGAGATTGATGACTATCCATTGTGCCGAGGTGATGGATTCTGAGGGCGACCCAAGAGTAGATATCTCTGCAATCAAAATTTACGTTCCTGCCGCAATGCATAGGGTAGTTGATCGCGCAATTCAAGTTTATGGATGGAAAGGTGTATCTGCTGATTTACCTCTATTTGGAATGTATCAAGGTGCAAGAACTCTAAGGCTTGCTGATGGTCCTGATGAAGTTCATAGAATTCTAATTGCCAAGCAAATATTAAAGAAATATCGTGATGGGCTATCCTGGGATTTTGGAGTTTAAAGAATTACTTAATAATATTAATATTTTTTCCAATAGTATTATTAAGCCAATTTTTAGAAATAAAATCTTTCAATTTAATTGAAGAGCTGGCGGTAGCTATTAAAACGTCGTCTTGAAAAAGTTCAGCGGAAGAAAAAGCAATAGATTTGCCAATTTTAATCACTTTAGCTTCTGCAATGGTAAATTTCGGTCCTCCCGAAGACAAAAAATTTACATTAATATCAATTGATAAAGGTACTTTCTTAAAGTCTAAAAGTTGCATTATAAGAAAAGCCATACTGGCATCTAACATTGTGGTTACAAAGCCGCCTTGTAAAATAGTTCCATCAGAATGACAAAAAAATTCATCAGGGTTAAAGGACATTCTTAAGGATTCGGTTTTGAAATTTAATTCTAAAATTTCAGCATTCATCTTTTCAAGATAAGCTGGAAGATTTTTATTTGATTCTTTTGTCATATACTTGAAAAGGCATCCAGAGCTCTTTTTCTAGATTCTTTTAAATCGACAATCATATCAGGATAATTATTTTCTAACCTTAATTCTTTTGAGGGATTATGAATTTGTTTCCCGGGAATCGTTTCAAGATTAGGCAAGAATTTTTTGATGAACCGACCATCCTTATCAAATTTTTCCGACTGGGTAATGGGATTAAAAATTCTAAAATACGGAGCAGCATCAACTCCAGTAGAAGCACTCCACTGCCATCCACCATTATTAGAAGCATGATCTCCATCGATAAGTCTGTTCATAAAATATTCCTCACCCAGTCTCCAATCTATTAGTAAATTTTTTGAGAGAAACATGGCCACAACCATTCTTAGTCTATTGTGCATCCATCCTGTTTGGTTGAGTTGAGTCATAGCTGCATCAATAATTGGTATTCCAGTTTTTCCTTCACACCAACTTTTAAAGTCATTTTCATCGTCTCTCCAAATCATTTGATCATACTTTTCACTAAAAGATTTACCTTTACTGACTCTAGGAAAATGAAAAATTATATATTTGTAAAATTCTCTCCAAAGAATTTCATTCATCCAAGAATACTGACCTGTTCCTGGAGAATCCTCAAATTTTTCTAAAAGCTCTCTCAAACAAGTTTTTGCTGAAATCATTCCGGAAGTTAAATAAGGAGATAATTTACTGGTTGAATCTAGGTATGGAAAATCTCTTAGGTTTTTATAATCTTCAACTTTTCTATTCAGAAAAGATTCAAAAATATTTCTAACTTCATCAGAGCCAACTTTGTAATCATTTATAGAACTTAAAAAATATTTGTCTTCTAATTCGTATTCTGGAATTTGGTCATTTTCTAAAATATTCGAATCTTGAGATAGAGGCTCTGAAATAATATCAAGATCTTTGGAAGTTAATTTACTTCTGAAAACCTTTGAATAAGGAGTAAAAACTTTAAAATAATTTCCTGAACCGGTCTTAATTGATTCAGGATTCAAAATTGAAGAATCAAAAAGATTAAATTTTATGTTTTCCTTATCAAAAAGTGACTTGAGTGAATCATCTTTTTTTCTTTCATTAAAACCATAATCTTTATTTGCATAAACTGATTTGATTTCTAATTTTTTTGCTAGTTCCAGGATTTTTTTTGGTTCGTCCATTATTCCATCTGCGTGAATTATTTTAAAATTAATATTTTTCTTAATAAGCTCCTCTCTTATCTCTTTGAGATGGTTAAGTTGAAATTTAATTTTTAACGGACTATCGTGGTGATCCTTCCATTTTTTTGGATTAAAAATAAAAGCGGCGGTTAAACCTTTTTTTGCTAGAGAGGATTGATATAAAGCAGCGTTATCATCAAGCCTTAAATCGTTAGTGAAAAAGAAAAGATTACTCATAATTTGGTGACAAGATGATGGTAACGCTTTGCCCAAAACATATATTTAACATCATCTCGCCATTAAAATGGGTTGATGCCATTAGCATCAACCCAGAAAATTCAAGTTAGGAGAGATTTCTGGGGAGAAAAGATCACTTGAATTTGATTAATGATACTCTCAGATATTGTAAAGATGGGTTATAAATATAAAAAAATTAGTTATTAAAAGTTATAAGAAATTCATACAACTTCAAATTTTATATCAGCTTTTTTTAACCTTTCAATCAAAGGAATTCCTAGACCTGTAGCTGGTGTTAAAAACCCTCCAAAATTCTCTCCTCCAGGTAAATTATCTGAAAGAGCAATCGTTAAAGCTGACTCGCAAAGCATTTTAGAAGTAGATTTATAACCAGGATCGCCATCGCCATATATTATGCTCACCTGTTTTTCACCGTCTTCGGCTTCAGCAACAAACACTCCTTTAAACCATCCATTGTTTTGTACTTCTACAGAAGGCCCCTCTCCAGGTTTAGGTAAAAACCTTCTTACAAGCCACTTTAAAGGCGATGAAATAATTAGAAAGCCTAGAATCAGGCCTATTGAAGCAATTCTTGCTGAATTTTTAGAAGCATAGGCACCATATTCTTTGAACACAAAATTATTGCCATAAGACTTTTGGTTCATTTCCATTAAAGCTGCAGATCTTCTAACTACTCTTGTATTAGCGACAGAAAAAAGTCCTAGGCCAGACCACTTTTGAGCCTCTTCAATCCATTTTATTGAAAGAGAGTCTGCACTCTTTTTTCTTTGAAAATCAGAAACTGATTCTTGTGGATTTAATAGAAATGGGTCTCTCATTTCTTTAGGGAGTTTTCCCATTAAAAATATTGATTCAATTGTTCCTCCGGAAGCACCCCCAGATGCAGAGTGAAATACTTCGACTTTTTTTACCGGTTTGTTCATTTGATTAACAGCAAAAAAAGTTCCTATATCAGACGGCAAAGAGTCATAACCACATGAAGGAATTACTCGAACCCCTTTTGAAATTGCTTCTTCATTGTAAAGATCCATTTGTTTTTTTACCCAATGATTCTCTCCTGTTATATCTGTGTAATGAGTTCTTTCAGAGATACATGCTTTTAGTAGTAAAGAACCATACTTTGCATAGGGACCAGCTGTTGTTAATAGAACCTTGGTTTCTTTTACCATATTGGCTAAATCTTCATAATTTTCCGCGTCAGCAACAAGGATGTTGCAAGTAAGATTCATTTCGTTTTTTAATTGCTCTAATTTTTTTTTATTTCTCCCACCAATTGCCCATGACAAATCCGGATAGTTTTCATGTAAATATTTTGCACATAATCTACCTGTAAAACCTGAAGCTCCATAAACTAAGAGTTGATATTTTCTTTGCATAATTTTAATAAATGATTTTTTTCTATATTATATAAACAATAATAATTGTAGGAGAGAAAATGATAAATAAACAATTTACACTCGCTAAAAGACCGATAGGAATGCCAGAGGATGACTGTTGGGATCTAATCGAGTCTGACATTCCAGATCTATTAGAAAATCAAATTCTAATAGAAGTAACTTTTCTCTCTGTAGATCCTTACATGCGTGGACGCATGAATGACATGAAATCCTATGCTGAACCTGTGAAAATTGGGGGTATTATGGTGGGAGAAAGTGTTGGAAAAGTAATCCAATCTAGATCAGAAAAATACAATATTGGAGACATTGTTACGGCTCACTTAGGTTGGCAAACTCATATAGTTGCTGATGATGACAGTTTATTTGTTAGAAGGGTTTATCCAGATTTAGCTCCTATTCAAGCCTATTTGGGAGTAGCTGGAATGCCTGGAAGAACAGCTTATTTTGGGTTACTAGATGTAGGAAAACTAAAATCAGAAGATACTGTAGTTGTCTCTGCTGCGTCTGGAGCTGTTGGATCAGTAGTGGGTCAAATAGCAAAATTAAAAGGATGTAAAACTGTTGGAATTGCCGGCGGACCTGATAAATGCTCCTTTGTAAAAGAAGAGATGGGATTAGATCATGCAATTGACTATAAATCTGGAAACCTTTCTAAAAACCTTGCTGATGCTTGTCCTGATGGTATCGATATTTACTTTGAAAATGTAGGTGGAGATGTATCTAATGCAGTTGCGCCTTTAATGAATGAAGGAGGAAGAGTACCAATTTGTGGATATATTTCAGCCTATAATTCTTTTAATCCCGATATGGATAGTAGAGATGATTTGCCAGAAACTCCTTTTGATGTCTTTGGATCACTTGATCCTGTTCCTGAACACAGATTTTTTGTAGTTACAGAGTATATGAATCAATGGGATCAAGCTACAAAGGAACTTACAGAATGGATTCGAAAAGGTGAAATAAAATATAAAGAATCTATTTTAGAAGGTTTTGAAAATACCCCTCAAGGTCTAAGAAATGTTTTATCTGGAAAGAATTTCGGAAAACAGCTAATAAAAATCTAATTAAAAAAGCTTCAAGGGTTTATTTCTTCAGAAATAGCTTTTCCAATGTCTGCAGGACTCTTGACTATTCTAATTCCTGCTTTTTCTAACGCATTAAATTTATCTTCTGCTGTACCCTTACCACCAGAGATGATTGCACCCGCATGTCCCATTCTTTTTCCTGGAGGAGCACTTACTCCAGCTATATAAGAAACAACTGGCTTTGAAACTTTTTCTTTAATAAATTCCGCTGCTTCCTCTTCGGCTGTACCTCCAATTTCACCAACCATCACGATACCTTCTGTTTCAGGATCTTGTTCAAACATTTCTAGAATATCTATAAAGCTAGAGCCTGGTATAGGGTCGCCGCCAATACCTACACAACTGGATTGTCCTAGACCTTCCTTAGAGGTTTGATCCACTGCTTCATAAGTAAGAGTTCCAGATCTAGAGACGATCCCTACCTTCCCCTTGTTGTGAATACTAGCCGGCATAATTCCCAGCTTTGCTTGTTCCGGTGTTATTACACCTGGACAGTTTGGTCCAATAATCCTAATTCCCATTTCATCTGCTTTTGCTTTTAAATAAAGCATATCTAAAGTTGGTACACCTTCAGTAATAACTATAATCAACTTTAATTCAGAGTCTAAAGCTTCATTAATAGAGTTCTTACAAAATTGGGCTGGTACGAATATTAAAGAAGTATCTGCACCAGTTTCTTTAACTGCTTGAGAAACATTTTCGAATACAGGAAGATTTAAGTGGGTTTGCCCAGCTTTTCCTGGTGTTACTCCTCCAGCGATATTTGTTCCATACTCTATAGATTGGGAACAGTGCAGAGTTGCCTGAGAACCAGTGAACCCCTGACATATTGCGATAGTTTGATTATCAATAAGAATACTCATTTTGATAAATCAACGGCTTTTTTTGCAGCGCGAGTTAAATCTGATTCTGAAAAAATATTAAGTTCACTTTTTTCAAGAATCTTTTTAGCTATGTCAGAATTATTTCCTTTTAAACGAACCACGACAGGAATTTGAATCCCTATATCTTGCATAGCGTACACTATTCCTTCGGCCACTACGTCACATCGGACTATACCACCAAAGATATTTATTAAAATTGATTTAACTTTAGAATCAGAAACGATAATTTTAAATGCTTCTGTGACGCTTTCTCTGTTTACTGCACCTCCAACATCTAAAAAGTTAGCAGGAAAACCACCAGAAAGCTTAATAATATCCATAGTGCCCATTGCCAATCCTGCTCCATTCACCATACAACCGACAGTTCCATCTAATGTTACATAATTTAGCCCCCACTTTGATGCATCTAGCTCTAAGGCATCTTCTTGAGATTCATCCCGCATTTCACAAATTTCTTCTTGACGATACAACGCATTACCATCAACATTAATTTTTCCATCTAAGCAATTAAGTTTGCCGGAGCTATCAATTACTAGGGGGTTTATTTCAATAAGAGAAAAATCCTTATCAACAAATAAGTTAATAAGATTATTTATCAGAGAACAAAATTCTAAATTCTGACTTTTATTTAATTCCAACCCGTCAGAAAGTTTCTTTATTTCATTATCTTTAATTTTGTAAGACGAATCTAAAAATACTTTAAATATTTTCTCTGGATTATTTTTAGCAACCGATTCAATGTCAACTCCGCCGTCTGGAGATGCAATTACTGCAATAGACCTAGAACTTCTGTCGATCACTAATCCTAAATATAACTCTGTTTCTATATCCGTGCACTCCTCTAAGAGTATGCAGGATACAGGTTGTCCCTTTTCATCAGTTTGATAAGTAATTAAATTAGTTCCTAACCATTTTTGGCAAAAATCTCTAATCTCTTCTTTCTCTTTAGTAAGAATAACTCCTCCTGCTTTACCTCTACCGCCCGCATGAACTTGTGCTTTAACTACAAATGAATCAACATTAAGTTTTAATATTGCCTGATCGATATCAGACTCTTGAAAAATTAATTCTGATTTTGAAACAGGTAAACCGTAACTTTTAAAAAGAAATTTTGCTTGATATTCGTGTAAATTCAACCTGCATGAATAGTAGCAAAGAAGGAATGATAAAAAAAGGAACTATAATTAATCTAAACGGCTCTTTTGAACAACATTTTTTTAATTTCGTTGATCGCTTTGTTTGGATTCAATCCTTTAGGACAAACAGATACGCAGTTCATAATTCCGTGACATCTAAAAACACTGAAAGCATCTTCTAATTGGTCTAATCTTTCTTCGGTTGCAACGTCTCTACTATCAGAAATGAACCTATAAGCTTGAAGAAGAGCAGCAGGTCCGAGAAATTTGTCAGGATTCCACCAAAAAGACGGGCAAGCAGTCGAACAACACCCGCACATAATACATTCGTACAAGCCATCTAATTTATCTCTATCTTCAACTGTTTGAGGTATTTCTTTCCCATTAGTCTCTTTATCAGTTATTAGATAAGGTTGAATTTTTTTATATTGATCAACGAACTGTGTCATGTCAACGATTAGGTCTTTCACTACAGGTAGGCCAGGGAGGGGTCTTAATTCAAGCTTGTTTCCTCTAACGGCCTCTGAAAGAGGAGTAATACATCCTAGTCCGTTTTTACCGTTAATATTCATTCCATCGGAACCGCACACACCTTCTCTGCATGATCTTCTGAAGGATATTGTTGGATCAATCTCCTTTGCAAGCTGCAGCGCGTCAAGAACCATTATGTCTTTATCTTTAGGGATATCTATATCCATACTCTGCATGTATGGTTTTTTACCAATATCGGGGTCGTATCTATAGATACTAATTTTTAAAGTCTTTAGTTGTTCTGCAGCGATACTATTCATTAATAAGTTCTGGCAAAAGGTTGGAAAGCTTGAACAATTTTAGGTCTAAAATTTACATCTCTTTTTGAGACTTCTTTTGTTTCCTTAAAATAAATTGAATGTTTGAGCCAGTTTTCATCATCCCTTTCTGGATAATCATCTCTGGAATGGGCGCCTCTACTTTCCTTTCTTTCGTTCGCGCATATTGCAGTTGC
Organism: uncultured SAR86 cluster bacterium; assembly: GCA_902527995.1. Taxonomy (GTDB): domain Bacteria; phylum Pseudomonadota; class Gammaproteobacteria; order Magnimaribacterales; family AG-339-G14; genus AG-339-G14. The sequence goes on along the minus strand of CABZRA010000002.1, from coordinate 60,238 downwards.
TTCAGCGACTTCTAATAAGTTAAGTAGCTCGAGAGCTTCAACTCTAGCAGTATTAAATTTTGAGGATTTATCAGCTAAATAAAGTCCTTCAGATCTTTCTCTAATATCATTAATTTGTTGTATTCCTTCCTCCATGTTTTTGGCGCTTCTAAAAACTCCAAAACTTAATTGCATAACCTCTTGTAAATCTTTTTTTATTGCTGAAGAATTCTCGCCATCTTTACTTGAATTTACACGATTAATATTTTTTAAGACTTCATTAATATTTTCACTAGTAGGTTCAGAGATGCCTATGCCTTGTTTAAAGGAGTCCTCGATGTGAAGTCCTGCAGACCTACCAAAAACAACCAAATCTAATAATGAATTTCCACCTAAACGATTTCCTCCATGCACAGAGACACAAGCTGCTTCTCCAGCAGCATACAAGCCATCGACAATTTTATCTGAACCATCTGCTTGCTGCGTAATAACTTGACCATGAACATTTGTTGGAATACCTCCCATTGCGTAATGGCAGGTCGGTACAACTGGAATGGGATGATCTGCTGGATCTATATGAGCAAATGTTTTGGAAAGCTCAGTAATTCCAGGAAGTCTTTTATGTAAAAGATCCGCTCCAAGATGATCAAGTTTTAGATAGCAATGATCTTTATCTGGTCCACAACCTCTTCCTTCAATTATCTCAAGCATCATAGACCTTGCCACAACATCTCTGCTTGCAAGATCCTTAGCATTAGGAGCGTAACGCTCCATAAATCTTTCACCGTCTTTATTAATTAGATATCCACCTTCTCCGCGACAGCCTTCTGTAACTAAAGTTCCTGCTCCATGAATTCCTGTAGGATGGAATTGCCACATTTCCATGTCTTGAACTGCCAATCCAGCTCTGAGAGCCATTCCAGTTCCATCTCCAGTATTTATTAAAGCATTGGTAGTGGATTTGTAAATTCTCCCCGCTCCTCCAGTAGCTAAAACTGTTGCTTTAGCTTTCAAAAAGTAAGCTTCGCCTGATTCAATTTCAAAAGCTATGACTCCAGTGACTTGATTAGAGTCATTTAAAACCAGATCTACCGCAAACCACTCACTTAGAAAGTTAGTGCCCGCTTTAATGTTAGCTTGATAAAGTGTATGCAAAAGAGCATGACCTGTTCTGTCAGCAGCTGCACAAGTTCTCTCAGCTTGACCTCCTTTGCCGTAATCTTTTGATTGTCCCCCAAAAGCTCTTTGATATATTTTTCCTTCTTCGGTTCTAGAAAAAGGCAAACCCATATTCTCTAGTTCAAATACAGTTGCTGGCCCTTCTTGACACATATATTCAATTGAATCTTGATCTCCAATGAAATCCGAGCCTTTAACGGTATCGTACATGTGCCATCTCCAGTCATCATCGGGATCAGCGCTTGCTATGGCACAAGTAATACCTCCTTGAGCAGACACAGTATGAGACCTCGTCGGAAATACTTTGGATACTACTGCAGTATTCATTCCTGATTGAGCGAGTTGAAGTCCTGCCATGAGGCCGGAGCCACCACCGCCAACTATAATCCCATCAAATTCTTTAACAGGTAAGCTAGATGCATCCAGATATCCTTTTCCATTCATTGCCATATTAAATTCCTAAATTATTATGAAAATAGTGCAAATTATAGCTCCTAAAATTTGTAGATAACTGAAAGATAAAACAGAAATCTGGAGAAATCTAGCAGCGTTACCAACTCTTGCCTCGGTTAAATAATCTTCAATAATATGATGAATACCTTGTAACGAGTGATAAGAAATCGATATTAAAACTAATAAAGTCCCTACTTTCACGAATAGAATATCAAAAAAACCGATCAGCTGAGTGTAATTTACTGGCATATACGTTAACCAATAATAGGTTATAACTGAAAAATATAGGGCTTGAAAAACCGCTGATACTCTAACCATGAGATAATCAAAAATCCCAGTCCTTTTAAGAGAATAAAGCTTGGTCACCATATTAAGGTTGAAAAATAAATAATTAAAATTCCGCTTATAAAAAAAGTACCATAAGCGCTCAGTGAACCAGCTTTAAAAGTCTCCCAAAAACCAAAATCCATTACCAAGTGCCTTAGACCAGCAATGTAATGAAAGGTCAAACCTGCTATGAAGAGGTTAAGTAAAGTTTTTACAAAAAAAGAATTCCTTAAATCTTGCATATAATTAAAACCATCTGGAGAGCTAGTAGCTATTAATACTGCTCCCATGAATGGAAAAATCAAAAAAAATACTCCTACCGCTGAAATTCTGTGAGTTATAGAAGCTTTTGCAGTGATAGGTAATCTTATCTTTAATAAGTTTAAAAAAAGAGGCGGTTTAGACATATTCAAGCAAAGTTTTAAGCATTATATTAAGTTGTTTTGAAGGATCAATGGCTTCTTACCCTTTTTCTCTTAGCATATTGCCGTTTTGTAAGTATATTTTTATTCTTTTTGTAAGGATTTTCATTAGCTTTAAAGATTAATTGAATTGGAATTCCTTGTAGCTTAAATTTTTTTCTTAAAAAGTTTTCTATATATTTCTTGTAACTTTTATTTAATTTATCTAATTGATTTCCGTGAAAAATAAAAGTTGGAGGAGATGTGCTTCCAATGTTTACAAATTTTATTTTAGGTCTAAATCTTCCTTGCATCGCAGGTGGATTTATTTTCTGAGCCTCTTTGATAAATTTATTTAAATCTTGTGACTTAAATTTGATTTTACTTCTATCTACTAATTTTAATAACTTATTCAAAAGATTACTTGTACCAATGCCTTTCAGAGCCGACACATAACTTACTTCAATATGACTTACGAAACTCAATTTCTTGCTTATACTCCTTCTAAGTAAAGACTTTTCATAGGCACTCAAAGACTCAGATTTATTTATCCCTATTATTAAAGGTTTACCTGAAGATATAATTAGAGAAAGCAAATGCAAGTCCTGATCAGTTACTGTTTCTTTGCCATCAATAAGATAAATTATTCCCTCTGAATTTCTGATAATGTTGATTGATTTCTGAGAAGAAAAAATTTCGTTTTCTTTTTTAATCTTACCCTTTCTTCTAAGTCCTGCAGTATCTGTAATAGAAATCAACTGATTTTTAAATTTTATTTTTTCTGTAATTGAATCAACAGTTGTCCCAGGAACTTTTGAAACAAGTGACCTATTATCCTTTAAGATCTTGTTAAAAAAAGTAGATTTTCCTGCATTAGGTTTGCCTAAAATGCCGATTTTTTTTAAATTTCCTTCCTTAAAATCCTCACTACTTTTTGATGTGGAAGAAATAAATTGTTTAGAAATCTTATTTCTTAAATCTATAAGACCATTATTATTTTTAGCCGAAATTTTTAAAGTTATTTTTACTCCAAGTTCATAAAAATCTTGTAAGTTCTCCTTCGAATCCTTTTGGTCTGACTTATTTACACAAAGCAAGTATTCTTTTCCAGATTTTCTTAAAATATTATTTATTTCCAAGTCTAAAGAGTTAAGCGGATTTGTTGCATCCACCAAAAATAAAAAACCATCTGCTTCTTTTAGAGCTTTTTGTGTTTCATTGAGAACCAGTTTTTCAAATTCGTCATCTGAGTCTGTTATTCCTGCAGTATCAATGAAAATGTAAGAAAAATCGTTTATTTTTGCGGAGCCGTATTTTCTATCTCTAGTTAATCCTGGAAAATCTGCCACTAAAGACAAATTTTGTCCTACAAGAGTATTGAACAAAGTTGATTTGCCTACATTCGGTCTTCCGACAATAGCGATTAGTGGTCCCATAGCTAAGCTTCACTTATTTAATCTCAAGGTAAGTTAATCTTCCTGATAAGTCCAGACTAACAAGAGAATTTTTATAAGTTTGCAATGTAAGAATGCCAGACCGACTTGCACGGTACCTTCCTACAGTTGAACCATTTTCAATATTGATGAAGTGAATATATCCTTCAAAATCTCCTACCACCAAGTAATTATCAACCTTTACTGGTGCGGTTAAATTCCTTAACCGATAGTCACTTGTTTTCCAAAGGCTAATTCCTGTTAATCCTGAAAAAGCTTGAATTTCACTTTCTTCATCTACCACAAAGATATTTCTTTCAAACTCTAAAATATCTTTTGTTGAAGAAAAACTATTCCTCCATATTACTCTACCTGTTCGGACATTAATTGCAGATATATCTCCTTGATAAGATATAGCGAAGGCAATTCCTGATGAAATTTTAGGCTTAGAATCCACATCAATGATTCTTTCAATTTCTGAAGCACCTTTTGAGATTGTTACTGGTACCTCCCACTGAACAACTCCAGATCTGGGTTCAATCCTTGCTAAATTCCCATTAGCAAAACCAACATACAACGCTTGATCGTCAAATACAGGAGAACTAGTTCCTCTCAAGCTCAAGCTAGGAAGAACTGATATGTATTCCCACCTGAATTTACCGTCTTTAAGATTTAAAGCAGTGATTTTTCCATTCGTAGATTGAACCGCAACAATGTCACCGTTAGAACTTGGAACCGACAAACTTTCTCCTTCTACGGATGAAGTCCAATTCATATTTCCATTTTTAGAATTAAGAGAAAAAACTTCGCCATCAATTGATGTAACGAATAAAGAGCCAAATTCTTTGCCGACACCGGAGGACAAATCGATATTAAGATCTACTTCCCATTCAAGACTACCGTCAGGTGAGTATAAACTCACCAATCCCTCATTTGAGAAAACATATATTCCCTCATCGTCCAACACAACATTATTTTTTCCAGCTGAGAGGTTAGAGAAAACATTTTTTGACCAGGAATCATCAATTTCTACAATTGATTGAATTGGTAAAAGCTCTGTTGGCTCTTCAACAATGATTTCATCAGACTGACATCCAAGTATAAAAATGGAAATAAAAGTTAGAAGGAAAAAATTTAATTTTTTATTTGTCATTTGGGGAAGCTAAGCTAGAAAGTTTAAAATTTAATAAGTTTATTTGTGTTTGATTTTGAGACATCTCGATAGCAAGCTTATAGTAGTTCTCTGCTTCCTCGTTATTTAATTTAATCTTTTCTAAATCTCCTAACTTTTCAAGTTTCAAAGAATCGAAAAAATCAAAATTTCTACTAAGAAGTTCTTGAGCGTCTTCAAATCGATCAAAATCAATATAGATAGAAGCAAGTCTTATTCTTGAAATATCCCTTAAAAAATTTCTAGACGATTTATCTTCTTCGAGTTCTGAATTTAATTGTTCCATCAAATTCATAGCCTCTAACTCTTGGTCGTTTTCAAAATAAATTTTAGCTTGTTGAAAATTTGCTAAATGGTAGTAAATTGATCGATCGAAGGTGTTTTTTAATTCTTCAAGTTTAGTTTCTAGCTCTGAAAATTCAGATCCATCAAATTGAGTTAATTCATTTAAATAATTTTCATATGCTGCCTGAGATAAATAAATTTTTTCCTTAATATTTGCTAAGTAAAAAAAATAAGAAACGCTGCTAAGTATTATTAGAAATGATCCAAAGATAAAGTACAGATAATTTTTCTTTAAAAAGTCTAAAAGCATTTCGAAATTAAAATTATTCATTTTCTATATTCTTAGAAATAGACTTTAAAATTTCACTTTCTGTCAAAGATAATTGATTATCATCTTTTTTCAAGTTCTTAAATGAAAATATTCCTTTATTGATTTCTTCGTTGCCTATAATTATTGCAAAATCATAATTATCTTTGACCGCTTTTTTTAATTGCGATTTGAGATTTGACCTAACTCCGTCAAATCTTACAACAATCTCGTCGATGTTGTTTCTGATTGTTTCAGCTATTTTTGAGCCCGCATAGAAAAGGTTATCTTCTAGAATGATGACAATTAATTTTTTTTTTGTTTTAAAAACACTTTGGTTGGTTAAGGAAATAATTAATCTGTCTAATCCAATTGAGAGTCCAACGGCAGAAATATCCCTTCCTCCTAAATTTTTAGATAAAGAATCGTATCTTCCTCCAGCACAAAAAGTATTTTGACTGCCCAAAGCGTCAGATTTCCATTCGTAAACTGCATCATTATAATAATCCAAACCTCTAACAAGATTATGATTTATTTTGTAGGGAATTTTCATTTCGTCTAAGCTCGATTTAAGTAAATCAAAATTTTCCGTGCTCCTTTGGTCTAGAAATTCAAAAATTTTAGGTCCATTTTTTAAAATTTTTTGAGTTTCAGGATTTTTAGAATCTAAGATTCTCAAAGTATTTGAATCTAATCTAACTTTACTATCTGGATCTAATTGATCCTCTAACGGTCTCAAATATTCTTTAAGAGCTTTTGAGAAATTTTGTTGAGACTTTTTCGAACCTAAAGAATTAATTTCTAAGTAATGATCTTCCAAATTTAAAAGGCTAAAAATTTTATGAGACATTTGAATCATTTCAGACTCTATATTTACTCCATCAAATCCATAAGCTTCTGCGCTCAATTGATAAAATTCTCTATTTCTACCTTTCTGAGGTCTTTCATATCTATACATTGGGCCTTGATAGAAAAGTCTCATCGGACCTCGATCAGTTAAACCCATTTCAATTGAAGCTCTTAGACATCCTGCAGTCCCTTCAGGTCTTAAAGTTAAAGATTTTCCACTTTTACTTTCAAAAGTGAACATTTCTTTATTTACAATGTCAGTTCCTTCTCCAACCGATCTTTGAAATAAACTCGTACTCTCTATAATCGGTAATCTAATTTCTTTGTAAGAGAAAGATTCGAAAATTTCAGTTATTTTTTTTGTCAAATAACTCCAGGTTTCACTTTCACCTGGATTGATTTCATGAGCACCTCTAATTTTTTGAAATTTTTTCATTATTATGAACTTGCAATCAACTTTTCTTTTTTTGAAGATAACTCTTTAACCTTAGTTCTAACTCTGTGCTCTATTTGATCAATGATTTCGTCGTTACTAATTTTTTTATCAGGCAAGCCATCGACATATATAAGGCTTTTTGGATTTGCTCCTGTTAAACCAATATGAGCAGCTTTTGATTCTCCTGGACCATTTACATAACACCCTATTACTGCAACGTCGATACTTTCTTTAATATCTTCTAATCTTCTCTCAAGTTCGTTCATAGTTTTGATAACATCAAAGTTTTGTCTTGAACAGCTTGGGCAGGCAATAAAATTTATACCCTTTTTTCTTAACTTTAGAGATTTCAAAATATCGAAACCTACTTTTATTTCATCTACTGGATCTGCAGCCAGAGATACTCTCAATGTATCCCCTATGCCATCTTTTAATAATTGACTAATTGCTATTGAAGACTTCACAGTCCCGGATCTAAGTCCTCCTGCTTCTGTGAGGCCTAGATGGAGAGGTTGGTCGATTTCTTTGGCAATTAATCTATAGCTTTCAGTCATTAGGTCTATATCTGATGCTTTAATGCTTAATTTAAAATTCTCAAAGTTTTTTTTGGCTAGAATTTCAACATGTGATAAGGCCGACTCAACGAGAGCTTCTGGACATGGTTCTCCGTATTTTTTTTGGAGTTTTTTTTCTAATGAACCTGCGTTCACACCTATTCTAATAGGAATATTATGGTCAATTGCTGAATTTATGACTTTATTTACTTTATCTTCAGAACCGATATTTCCAGGATTTATTCTAAGGCAGTCAGCACCAGCTTTAGCTACAGCTATAGCAATCTTGTAATCAAAATGTATATCTGCTACCAACGGAATATTTGTAGATTTCTTTATTTTTTTAAAAGCTTCCACTGACTTAAGTGTTGGAGTTGAAACTCTTACAATGTCAGCACCTGCGGCATCCAATAAATTAATTTGCTCAATAGTAGCTATGACATTTTCAGTATCTGTATTCGTCATACTTTGCACAGAAATTGGTGAGTCTCCGCCAACACCAACAGAGCCAACAAATATTTTCTTAGATACTCTTCTTTTAATTTCTGATTTTTTCGACATCTTTACCGTTTATTGTATAGAAAGCTGCATAGTTTGAGCTTTTATTTATAAAATTATTAAAGTTTATCTTGTTTCCTTCTATAAAAATTTTCACTGCTGGAGCATACCCAACTTTAAACGAAAATGGTGGGCTTCCTCTTAGTTCATAAGATCCTGTTTGCATGAGTTCGTAAAGCATTCTTTCATTTTTGTCTTCTAAAACAATCCAACTTTCTCCTTGAATTTCCAGATTAATCCTTAAAGGAATATCAATCGGAGTTATATTCTTTTGCAAACCAATTTCTTCTGAAAAGTCAGAAGTTTCATTATCAATCTCTTCAAATAAATTTAAATCAGTTTCACTTAAAAAATCATCTTCTTCGAAAGACTCAGAAGTTTCTTTTGTCAAAGGTTGTTCAAGTTTTTCTGAATTACTATTTAAAAGATATAATGACACAAGAGCAGAAATGACTAATATGGTAATTCCTGTGTAGATTTTATAAATACTTCTATTTTTATCTGCTTGTATTTCTTTTACTTTTAAATCTTTTTTTCTACTCTTTTTTTCCTGCTTAGAAATGAATTCTTCATAATCAGATAGGCACGAGGAAGGGTCAAGATCCAAAAATTCAAAAAATTTTTTTATATGAAATTTTGTAAATACTGCAGGAGGTAATTTTTTAAATTTGCCTGATTCTAAATTTCTTAGAAAGTCGACAGGAATATTTGTTTCCTTCGAACATAACTCTAGAGATAGATTTTTTGAATTTCTAACTTCTTTTAAGTTAGAGACCCAGTTGGTTTTCATAATTAATCGAATATTTTCGACATTATATCAATTTCTCTTTGAGCCGACTCAAGAGAATCCGAGCCATGAACAGCGTTTTTAGACAAAGACTCGGCAAACTTTTCTCGTAAAGTACCTTCGGTAGCCTCATCTGGATTAGTTGCTCCCATTAATTTCCTATAATTTGCAACAGCATTTTCTCCTTGAAGAATTTGAACGACTGAATAGTCTGAAGTCATAAAATCTACTAATTCAGAAAAAAAAGGTTTCTCTTTGTGCTCAAAATAAAAATTTTCTGCAATTTCTTTAGAAATTTTTATTTTTTTTGACTTTAAAATTATTAATTTATTGTCTTCAATAATACTATTAATTTTGTTAACAAAGGAATTTTTAACAGCATCGGGCTTAATAATGCATAATGTTTGTTCCATATCTTAATCTTTTTCTTCAATCCATAAAGCTTGAACAGCCTCCAAGATTCGTTCATTACATCTGTCTAAATCATCATCAAATTCTTCTAAATTGGTGATTAAGTTTCTCAAATCTGTGAATAAAACTTTATTTGGATCAACTTCAGGATGTTTGTCGATAAGTAAATCTACTATTTCGTATGTATCAATCCATTTCATTAAGAGATTAAATAAATTTATGCTTTTTGAAATAAATTTTGATCAATACTAAAGCTCTCTCCACAACCACATTTAGCAGAAATGTTTGGATTGTTAAATATCAACTCTGAATTTAGACCTTTAGTTACATAATCAATTTCAGTTCCTTTTAAAAATATAAGGCTTTCTTCGCTAATATATAGGTTTATATCTTCAACGCTTGCTTTATAGTCGTCTTGTTCAGCTTTTTGAACAAAGGAAAGATCGTATGCATATCCAGAGCATCCAGATGACTTTACACTTACCCTAACACCAGAAGACTTATTTTTTTCTAAAAGGTTGGATATATGATTAACAGCACTGTTAGATAAACTGAAATCTTTCTTACTAAGTTTTTTTTCCATTTGTGTCGCTTTGCTCTCTTTTTTTGGATGAATTTCAGAAACCATATTAATTGTATATTTTGGAATTTCAATAGTTAGATCGTTTTCATCAACTATAGTTTGGCAACTAAGTCTTGATTTGGGTTCAAGTCCCCATGCTTTATCAAGTAAATCCTCTTCGTCATCGGTCGATTCGTTCAAAGAGTCAAAACCTTCTTTGAAAATAACGTGGCAAGTAGTGCAAGCACAAGAAAGCTCACAGGCGTGTTCTAAATCTATTTCGTTATCGAGTAGATTTTCACATACTGATTTGCCCACGGTTGCTTCAATCTCAGCACCATTAGGGCAAAGTTCTTCATGAGGTAAAATCTTTATTTTGGGCATTAATCATTATTTCTTCGACTTTTAAAATCATCTATAGCTCTGTGTATTGCCTCTTCTGCAAGAACACTGCAATGTATTTTAATAGCCGGTAGCTCTAATATATCTACTATTTCTTGATTTGAAATTTTTTGCGCTTCTTCAATGGTTTTGCCTATTAGCATATCTATTAATTGACCGCTGGAAGCTATGGCAGAGCCACAACCATAAGTTTTAAATTTTGCATCTACAATCACGTTTTTTCCATCTATATTTTCACACTTAACCTGTAATTTCATTACGTCACCACAAGCAGGAGCGCCTACAATACCAGTGCCTACACGGTGAAAATCTTTATCCCCTGGTTTCCAACGACCCACACTTGCTTTTTTTGGATTATTTAAAGTTTGCTCAAACTTTTCAACTACTTTTTGAGAATACGCCATAATTACCTCTATTTAAAAAACCTATCTAAGCCCACTCTATTTTATCTAAATCAATTCCATCTTGATACATCTCCCATAAAGGTGAGATTTCCCTTAATTGAGAAACAGAGTTTTTGACTAAATTTACTGTATTCTCTACCTCTTCTTTTTTGGTGAATCTTCCAAAAGAAAATCTAATAGAGCTGTGAGCTAATTCATCTGGTCTCCCGAGAGCTCTTAAAACATAAGAAGGCTCCAAACTTGCAGAAGTGCAAGCGGATCCAGACGAAACTGCAATATTTTTTAAAGCCATAATTAGAGACTCTCCTTCGACGAAATTAAAAGACAAATTAAATATTCCTGGAAAACTATTGCTTATTGCTCCATTAACGTAAATTTCTTCCATATCTTTTAATCCGTTCCAAAGGGTAGATCTGAAATTAAGAAGCCTTTGATGATCAATTTCCATTTGTTCATTGGCAATCCTAAAAGCCTCTCCCATTCCCACAATTTGGTGTGTTGGTAGAGTACCAGCTCTGATACCTCTTTCTTGGCCGCCTCCATGAAAAAGAGGCTGGAGTCTAATTCTAGGTTTTCTTCTAATGTATAAAGCGCCAATTCCCTTAGGGCCATAAATTTTATGTGCTGAAAAAGACATTAAATCCACATTAAGTAAGCTTAGATCAATGGGAATTTTTCCAGCGCTTTGAGCTGCATCGACATGAAATATAACGTTATTTTCTCTTGTTATGTTGCCTATTTCTTCTATATCGTTGATAACACCGATCTCGTTATTTATATGCATCAAAGAAACCAGAACAGTGTCTTCTCTGATAGCTTTTTTGACAGCATCAGGAGGAATGACGCCGTTTTCGTCTGGATCTAGATAAGTGATTTCAAAATTTTCTTTCTCTAGCTGTCTGCATACATCTAAAACAGCTTTATGTTCAATTTTTGACGTAATTATATGTTTCCCCTTTGATTGATAAAAGTTAGCTGCTCCTTTAATGGCAAGATTATCTGATTCAGTAGCTCCTGAAGTCCAAATGATCTCTCTTGGATCACAATTTAGAAGTTCAGAAACATTCACACGCGCCTCTTCGACTAATTCTTCAGCCTTCCAACCGTAAACATGCGATCTTGAACCTGAGTTTCCAAAGGCTCCTTCAAAAGACAAACAATCTTTCATTTTTTCGATTACTCTTTCATCAACGGGTGTTGTTGAAGCATAATCAAAGTAAGTAGTCTTTTCATTAAAAGAAGCTTCATTAGGCTGAGTTTCTTTAGAATAAGGTAGAAACTTAGATTTAAGCTCAGAAATAATTCCGTCTCTTATTAAAAGAGCTTTTTCTAAGTCTTTTTCACCTGTTGATTTCCTTAGATCGAAACCTAGCTTGTCTCGGAGGTGAAAAGGTACAGCGAGTTTAACCCACCAGACATTATTTCTTTTAAAAAGGTACTTTTTATCCATTCAAGAATTGTACCACAATTTACCTTTAGAAAAAGGTACATACAAATAAAATTTAATAAAGAATATGCTTATTATAATCAAAAGTTCTTAGTAATTACTTCAACTTAAAAAATAATTCAAAATAATAATGAAAAATATTTAACTCTTTGTAAAATAAAAATTAGGTCTTGATAACGAGGTTTCTTATTTCAGTCATATCTTCTATAGCAAATTTAATCCCTTCTCTACCAATACCAGAATCTTTAACTCCACCATAAGGCATATTATCGACCCTATAGCTAGGCACATCTCCAATAATAATTCCGCCAACTTCTAATTTATCCCAAGCTAAGAATGCTTTATCAATATTTTTTGTAAAAATTCCAGCTTGAAGACCGAATTTAGAATCATTTACTTCGTCTAAAGCGGAATTAAAATTTGAGAATTTTGACAAAATTGCTATAGGTCCAAAAGCTTCTTCAGCATAAACTTCTGAGGTTCTATCTACATTTTCTAAAATTGTTGCTTCGATCATTGAATCTTTTCGATTCCCGCCACATAAAACTTTAGCGCCCTTGAGAAGTGAGTCTTTTATCCATTCGTCTAACCTTTCCGCTTCCGAAAGAGAAATCATAGGGCCAATGAAAGTCGTCTCTAATTTGGGATCTCCAGATATAAGTTTTTTAGTTTTTTCAACAAAGTTTTTTTTAAATTTGTCGTAAATTTTTTCATGCACAATTACTCTTTGTACGCTGATACAAGACTGACCTGACTGGTAAAATGCACCAAAAATTACTCTGTCAACAACTGAATCAATATCTGAATCTTTATCAATAATTACTGCAGCATTTCCTCCTAATTCGAGAACAACTTTTTTCTTTCCAGACCTTGCTTTTAAATCCCAACCTACTTCTGGAGAACCAGTAAACGATAAAAGCTTAAATCTTTCATCTGTTGTGAAAAGATCAGAACCATCCCTCGAAGCTGGTAAAATAGAAAATGCTCCTTTAGGCAAATTTGTTTCTGCCAAAATCCCTCCAATGAGTATCGCTCCTAAAGGCGTCTTGGAAGCTGGTTTCATTACAAAGGGGCATCCCGCGGCAATGGCAGGAGCAATTTTATGTGCTGCAAGATTTAATGGAAAATTAAAAGGTGAAATAAACGAGCAAGGGCCAATAGGAACTCTTTTCCACATTCCTCTGTATCCTTTTGCTCTTTCACTTATATCGAGAGGCTGAATCTCTCCATAGATTCTTGTTGATTCTTCAGCAGCAATTTTAAAAGTATCTATGAGTCGACTTACTTCTCCCCTAGAATCTCTTATAGGCTTTCCCGCTTCTACACATAAAGCATATGCGAATTCATCGAAATCTTCTCTAAATCTTTGAACGCAGTGTAAAAGAACTTCTTGCCTTTCGTAAGAAGCCATATTGACCATTTTTTCAAAGCAATCATCTGCTGCTACAATTGCTCTTTCGATTATTTCTGCGTCAGCCAAAGCTACAGATGTGACTGCCTCGCCCGTATATTTATCTTCTACTTTTAAATTAGCATTAGGTTGTAAAGGTTCATTAGCTAAATAGAGAGGATATTTATCTCTTAATTTGTTTTTCATGAATAAGTAACTACATCAAAAATTTTATCATATTACATATTGAGAATATGTTATTTGATCAAGTGTAACGACAGAAAAATTAAAGCTTATATCCTTACAGGGTTTTAAATTTTAGTTAAGAATGTCTAAAGACTTTTTTTCCAAGAGCTTCGTCCAGAAAATTAAGCAAATATAAAATTGATTATGCAAAGTAAATTAAATTTATGACCAGATTTCTTCATCTGTAGGCACTTTTTTATCGGGAATTATTTTACCAATTCGTGATACGTTCATAAGGTGTTTATAGTCAAGATTTTCAGAAATAGAATTTCCACCCCAGGAGCCACAACCCAAAGTAGTTGTTGGTGCAAAACCATTTGTTAAAGACCCACCTGCAGAAGTAGAACTTGGCTGATTAACTACAAGACGACTGATAGGTAATTCTAATCCAGCTTTTTCTATATTTTGGTCATTATTGGAGTGCAAAGCAGCTGAATGACCTGCGCCCTCAACAAGAAGATTTGATTTAGCCATACTGACAGCATCTTCAAAAGTTTTGTATGGAACAATTGCAATTACTGGACAAAGTTTTTCTTTTGCAAGAACATCTTGGGTACCAGATCCATCTGCGGGCAAAAGAATTAATCTAGATGTGTCTGGAACTTCGACTCCTGCTAATTTTCCTACATCACTTGCAGATTTTCCTACAACATCTTTGTTTAAGTTTCCATCCTGAAAAACAACATCGCGTAATTTTTTTATTTGGCTTTGATCATCAGTGAACCAAACTTTTCCAGAATTTGTGAATAATTCAATTGTCTTGTCAAAGTTTTCTTCCGGAGCAAATACAAACTGTTCGTGAGAGCAAATAATTCCATGATCAAAAGATGCTCCATCAATAATTTTTTCAACAGCTTCTTTTAAATCTATATTTCGATCTATTATTACAGGGACGTTTCCTGCTCCAACTCCAAAGGAGGGTTTTCCTGATGAGTAAGCAGATTTAACCATTGCTCCTCCGCCGGTAGCCACTACAACATCTACGCTTTGCATTAATTCTTGCGTCTTTTCAACAGATCCCTTAGTGACAACTTGAATTAGATTATCCGGACCATCATGAGATTTAACAATTTTCATAAACTCTTGTGTGAGAAACTCAGCACATTTTTGAGCCTTTGGATGAGCCGCAAAAATAACGGCATTTCCTGTCTTTAATGCGAACATTCCATTACACATCGGCGTTACAATTGGATTTGTCACGGGAGTAACTGCAGCAACTACTCCCATCGGTTTCGCGACATAAACTAGATTGCTTTCAGAATCTTCTCCAATAACTCCACGAGATTTCTTATCCTTTAAATTATTCCAAATAACTCGCGCCTTGCTTTTATTTTTTAAGATTTTATCCTCAAAAGATCCCATTTCTGTCTCATCGACAGCCATTTTTGCGAGTGGTTCTGCATTATCGTAAACAAACTTACCTATATCTCGAACAATTGCATCTACCTTATCTTGATTAAAAAGTTCATATTTTTTTTGCGCTGTACGAGCACTTTTTACGAGTTCTTTAATTGATAAATCAATGGATTTATTAGACTCAGATTCAATCATTATATTTCTCCCTATCTACGATAAACTTTTTACTTAATTATATATTAGATAAAGATCACAATCCTTTGAGAATAACTGTTTTTAAAATTATTTTAAAAAATAATGCAAAAGACAACTTTTATAAAGAAGAACTTATTTTTTTTAAGTCTTTATTCAAAATCTTGTCATTCTCGCTGTAATCAATTGGACAGTCGATCACATTAACTCCGGTTGAGTTAATACAGTTTTCAACTGTAAGAGCCAAATCTTTTGCATTAGTTATTGTATAACCCTTTGCTCCATAAGCTTCTGCATATTTTACAAAATCAGGATTTTCAAAACTTAATCCAAAATCAGAAAACTCCATATTTTCTTGCTTCCACTTAACCATTCCATAAGCTTTATCGTTTAAAATAATTACTGTCAGATTTGTACCTAACCTAACTGCTGTTTCTAGCTCTTGGCTATTCATCATAAAGCCTCCATCGCCACAAACAGATATAACTTTCTTGTCTGGAAATATCATTGATGCTGTAATTGCAGATGGTAATCCTGCGCCCATCGTTGCAAGAGCGTTATCTAGAATAACTGTATTTCTATTAAGAGCGGGGTAACCTCTAGCAAACCAGAGCTTATATACACCATTATCTAGAGTAATTATTCCATCTGAAGGCATAACATTTCTTATTTGCCTTACTAAATAAGGAGGAAAGATAGGAAATCTGTCGTCATCTCTAATTTTTTTTGAATGCTCAAGATGAGCTTGTCTAGACTTAAGCATTTTAGAAAAATCCCAATCGGGGTTAACTTTTATCTTTTCTTTTATTTGCCAAATGGAGTTTGCAATGTCTCCGACTACCATTAATTGAGGAAAATAAATTGCATCAATGCTGGCCGAGCTGTGGTTAATATGGATAACTTTCCTCCGATCATGTTCTGTCATAATAAAAGGAGGTTTTTCAATTTCATCGTGTCCGACAGTTATTATCAAGTCTGATTCTTCAATTGCACGATGAACAAAATCACCTGAAGATAAAGCTGCACATCCAAGAAAGTTTTCATGTCTTTCATCTAAAACACCCTTACCCAGTTGAGTGGTGATAAAGGGAACGTTAGTTTTTTCAACAAATTCTAAAAGCATTTTATTTGTTAGTGTTCTATTTGCGCCTCCCCCTAAAACTAGGACAGGTTTTTTTGCTTTTTCTATAAGTTCAATTGCTTGCATAATTACTTTTTCGTCTGCAATAGGTCTTCTGGTTATGCTTTTAGGCAAAGGGATTCTTCGAGTTTTATCCACTGCAATATCTTCTGGTAATTCCAAATGGACCGCTCCTGGACGTTCCTCTACAGCCAGTCTAAAAGCTTCTCTTACTCTTGATGGAATCATATTCGCTGAAGAGATCTGATTAGTGAATTTTGTAATAGGTTGCATGAGATCAATTACATCTAATAACTGAAATTTTCCTTGCTTTGAGCTATTTATTGGTTTTTGGCCTGTTATCATTACCATGGGCATACCCCCAAGTTGAGCGTAAGCTGCCGAAGTTACTAAGTTAGTGGCTCCAGGACCAAGAGTTGAAAGACATACCCCAGGCTTACCTGTCAACTTACCATAAGTAGCAGCCATAAAACCGGCTCCCTGTTCATGTCTGGTTAAAATGAGCTTTATTTTATTGGACTTACTTAGATATTGAAGGAAGTCTAGATTTTCTTCTCCAGGTAACCCAAAAATGTACTCCACTCCTTCTTGTTCCAGGCATTTAACTAGAAGTTCAGCACCTGTTTTTTTTTTATTATTTTTTAAAAAACTCATTACTTGAACTACAATTGTAACCGATAAAAAAATAAACAGAAATTAAAAGAAATAAAGTAGATTTTTTTAGAAAAATAATTAACTAATATCAATTCCGAGTCTGTGTGCAATCTCTTGGTAAGACTCTACAACGTCTCCTAATCCTAATCTAAATCTGTCTTTGTCAAGCTTCTTTTTAGTTTCTTTGTCCCAGACCCTACAACCATCAGGAGTAAATTCATCGCCCAATAAAATTTTTCCATCAGCTAACCCAAATTCAATTTTAAAATCTACTAGGATTAAATCAGCTGCATCAAAAAGAGAAACTAATATTAAATTTGTTTTTAAAGTTAAATCTTTCATTACTTCTATGTCCTTTTCGTTGGCCCATCCAAAAGCAGTAATATGACAATCATTTATTAATGGATCTCCAAGATCATCATCTTTATAAAAAAATTCAAATATCGGAGGGTCCATTTTCATACCTTCCTCTAAACCAAGTCTTTTGCAGATGCTTCCTGCAGCAAAATTTCTTACAACACATTCTATCGGAAACATATCCAAAGATAAGACTACACTTTCATTAGGATTTGAAACTTCTAAATGATGATTGGGAATATCATTCTTTTTTAAGTGTTCCATAATGTGGCTATTAAATCTGTTATTAACTGTTCCCTTTCCAGCTATTTGTTCAATTTTTTTTCCATCAAAAGCTGATGTATCGTCTTTGTACTCCATAATTAACTTAGATGGGTCATCTGTGTGGTAAAGAGATTTTGCTTTTCCAGTCTTGAGTAATTCTTTTCTTTCTAACATTTTTATGTGAGTGATTGGTTTATTTGAGAAATAATTTCACGAGAAGTTTCTGAGTCTTCATTTTCCATGAAAACAGAAATTATTGAAATATTTTCCTCAATTTTATTTATTCTAACTTGGATTATTTGATCACTTTCATTCCTATTAAAAAAAGAAGAGTCTCCTTTAAAAGATAGATAAAATTTGCCCTCATCTCTATTTTTATCTATTAAATTTAAACCAGCAATCTTAATTGACCTTTCAACTGCCGCCCAAGCTCTAGGAAAACCTATCATGACCTTAATTTTTATATCTCCATCCTCTTGATCTTCAAAAACAATTGCTTTGTCCTCATTGTTTAAGTTCAAAGCAATTAATGATGTGCCACTTACTGGACCAGAATTACCAAAATAATCTAGTAATTTTTTTGAATTATTTTCTACTAATTCCGTGTCTAATTTTACTTTGACCCAATTATCATTTTCTTTAACTAAATGAGAGATAAATAATTCAGAACTTTCTCTTTGCAGCCCTCTTTCTAATTTATACTCAAATTTAGATGATTTTCCTAAATGATCAAAGGTTTTGCTTTCCATAATTCCTTTATTTGGATCTATAGCGCCTAATTTAACGAAATCATCGTTTTCTAAATATTCTTTTAAAATAGGCCATACTTTGCTTGGCTCTAAACCAACATAAATCCATCTGATCTCCCCTAAAGCATGCAATCTAATTTCATTTTTATTTTCTGCTGAAAAGAATTGCTTGGGCATAGGTAAGTCATAAGACTGTGAAGAAAGTGTTACTTCTGAGTCAGGTATTGGGTAAAAATCTACTGCATCATTTATTTCGTCTTCAATTATTTCTTCTAAAGTTTTATTATTTTTTTCATTTAAATATTTATTAGATCTAGATTCCGAAGGATCGGTAGCACAAGCAGCCAAAAGAAAAATTAAATAGAGATACGATAATAACTTCATCTAAATTAATTTAAGATTATTTAATTCATTCTGAATGTCTTGATGAAATTTTTCATCTAACCAAGTTAAAGGGAGTCTAATACCTTTATCTATTATACCCATTAAATTTAAAGCAAATTTTATGGGAATTGGATTTGATTCTAAAAATAAAAGTTTATTTATTTTCGATAATTTTAAGTTTATATCCTCTCCTGATTCAGAATTAATTTTTGCAGCCTCATACATTTCAGAAACTAATTTTGGAAGTATATTAGAAGTAACTGAAATTGTTCCATGTCCGCCTCGAGAAATTAGATCAAAAGATGTTTCATCATCTCCTGAATATATTGCAAAATTTCCTGATTTAATTTCAAGCGAACATTGTTTTTTAAGATCCTCAAAAATATTTAAATCTCCTGTAGCATCTTTAATTCCTATTATATTTTTGTTTGAACATAGTCTCTTTACTGTATCAACTTCAATGTTGCTTGCGGTCCTAGAAGGAACGTTGTAAATAATTTGAGGCAAATCAACTGAATTTGCAATTTCAGAAAAATGTTGGAAAAGTCCTTCTTGAGTAGGTTTATTATAATAAGGCGATACTAACAAAGCTGCGTCTGCACCTAACACTCTTGCTTCTTCTGTTAGCTCTATAGCCTCTTTCGTAGAATTCGCCCCCGTTCCAGCAATAATTGGAACCCTACCATTAGAAATTTTTATGAAAAAATTAATAATTTCTAAATGTTCTTTAACGTCAACTGTTGCAGATTCCCCTGTAGTTCCAACAGCGACTAAAGCATTTATTCCCTCAGAGATTTGAAATTCGATTAACTTTTCAAGAGATAAAAAGTCCAATGATCCATCAGTCTTCATTGGTGTAGCTAATGCTGTGATTGCGCCTGAAATCTTCATTAAATGCTTTATTTTATATTAATTTTAATTAATAATTTAACCCTTAATATGAAAGTCGAAATTAATAAAAAAGTCCCTAATTTTAAAGTATCAGTAACAGGAAAATCTGAACTTGATTTGAAAGAATTATTAGGAAAAAAAGTTGTTATTTATTTTTATCCAAAAGACAACACACCTGGATGCACAACAGAAGGTGAAAATTTTAGAGATTTATATCCTCAATTTAAGAAACTCAATGCTGAAATCTTTGGTGTTTCAAGAGAAAGTATTAAATCCCATGAAGGCTTTATTGAAAAATACAAATTTCCATTTGAACTAATTTCAGATCCTGAAGAATCCCTATGTAACCTTTTTGACGTCATAAAAGAAAAAAATATGTACGGTAAGAAATATATGGGAATCGAAAGAAGTACCTTTCTAATTGACGAAAAAGGTAAATTAATCAAAGAATGGAGAAAAGTAAAAGTTCCAGGGCACGCAGATGAAGTTTTAGAAGCAATTAACTCAGCTAGCTAATTCTTTTTTCGGCCAAGCTCTTAAAATAGCTCTTATAAAAGTAGCAATCGGTACTGCTAACAGAAGACCCCAAAAGCCCCAAATCCCTCCAAAGATTAAAATTGCTAGTATTATCAAAACTGGGTGCAAATTTACCTCTCTACCTAATAACAAGGGAAAAAGGAAATTTCCGTCTAAAGTTTGAATAATTAGATAACTTGCTAAAAATATAAAGAAAGTGGATTCTAAACCATATTGAAACAAACCTATAGCAACAACAGGAATAGTTACAATAATTGCTCCAAATAAAGGCACCAAAACCGATAGCCCTACCATGATACCTAACAAAATAGAGTAATTAACTCCTATAAATGCGAAAACTAGTGAGGTAATAAATCCGACAATTATCATTTCTAACGCTTTGCCTCTAATATATCCAAATAATTGAATGTTTAAATCAGACCAAAGTGTAGATAAAAGTTGTGAATTTTTAGGTAGGAAATAAGTTGCATATTCAATCATTTCATTTTTATCTTTCAAGAAGAAAAAAACAAAAAAAGGAATCAAAATTATATATATCAATGCATTCATCATTGCAGAAAAACCTGCGTTCATTTGAATAAGAATTTGCTCAGCAATAGTTGGAAAGAAAGAAGTAATGCTTCCCGCTAGACCGTCAACCTGGCTTTGAGAAAAAATTTCTGGATACGCTTTTAATAAATTTTGAGCGAGTTTTTCAACGTAGTTTGCGATGGCAGGAAGTTCATTGATCAACGATCCAATTTGAGAAGTTATCAAAGGAAGCAGCAAAAACATAGAAACATAAAAAGCAGTAAAGATTATGAATGCTAAAAACAATGAGGTTCTTTTTGATGCTCCCTTAGAGCCAAAAAAAGCCATTGCTCCATTTAGTAAATAAGCAATCAATAAGGCAATGAAAAAAGGGGTTATTAAGCTGCCAATAAAATAAATTAAAACTAAAGCTATCAGTAACAAAACCAAAGCAGCATATTGCTCTTCTTTGAAAAAATAAGTATCAAAAAAATTTTTTAAGAATTTGACCATATTAAAAAAGACGATATTTAATTAAAATACCTAACCTTAGGAATTATACTTTTTTAAATGAAATATTTTTATTTATTTTTATTTTTGTTTTTCTCCTCTGTTTCTTTAAATCAAGCAGAAGATAATCTTCCATTGTTAGGAGACCCCTCTTCGGCCTCTATTTCTTTATCAGGAGAGTATGACTTGGGAAGATTATGGCTTTCTATTTTTAGATCGTCAGTAGAAGAGTATGAAGATCCTTTAACAACAACTTACATAGAAGATTTAATTTATAGAATTTCTGAAACTAGTGAAGTAAGAGACAGAAGATATGAATTTGTCGTAATTGACGATGAATCTATCAATGCATTTGCTGCACCAGGAGGTATTATTGGAATTAATAAAGGAATGTTTCTTAAAACTGAATTTGAGTCAGAATTTGCTTCAGTAATGTGTCATGAATTGGCTCATTTGAGTCAAAGGCATTTTGCAAGATCTCAATCTCAAGTCACAGCATTAGGAAATGCCCTTCTCATTCTGGGAAGCGTGGCAGTTGCAGCAGCCTCAGGAAGTCCTGAGGGAATCTACTTAGGCCCTGCCCTCATTCAACAACTCTCGATTAACTATACCAGAAGCAATGAAAAAGAAGCGGATAGAATTGGTTTTAATAATCTTGTTAGAGCTGGATTTGATCCTAAAGGGATGTCTAGTATGTTTCAGAAGCTTCAGCAATCTAGAGGAGCGAATGATGAAGAATTTTCTTATCTTATGAGCCATCCACTTCCTAAAGAGAGAATTACTGATGCCCGTTTGAGAGAAAACTCTATAGAGACAAAAGGAGAATACAGAGATTCTCTGGATTTTTATTTAATTAAAGCAAGGTCGATTGTTTCATCATCGAACAATCCTAGAGACCTAATTAAAGAATATGAAAATATTTTACGTTCCAATGTTAATCAAAAATCAATTGTCGCAGCTGAGTATGGCTTAGTTTTATCTCACAAAAAATTAAAAAACTTTCCATCAGCTTTTAAACTTTTAAGAGCTTTGCTTGATCAATTTCCAAATAACTTAATTTTGCAAACAACCTTAATGGAACTTCATTTAGAGGAAGAAAATAACTTTGAAGCCGTATCAGTAGGTGAAACATTATTGAGTTTGAATAAAAATAATTACGCAATTTCAAAAATTCTTTCAAAAGCATACCTACAAAATAATCAAGCAAGAAAAGCAGAAATAATTTTAAGCGAATTAAGCAGAAATAGATCTTCTGATCCTTCTGTTTGGTATCAACTTGCAGAGGCCCAAGGTCTAGCAGGAAACATATTAGGTCTTCATAGATCCAGAGCGGAATATTTTATGCTCACAGGAAGGTATGATGCAGCAATTTTTCAACTAAGAGAGGCATTAAAACTCTCTAAAAATTTTTTTGAAATAAGAGAATCCATCGTAAGTAGACTTGAAGATATATTTGAGACAAAAAAAGCCCTAAGAGAATTATCTTGATATTAATCTGTAATTAATTCTGAAGGCAGTTCAACTTGATTCCCGCCTAAAACATGAATATGTAAGTGAAAAACAGTTTGTCCGGCTTTTTCTCCATTATTTATAACCACATTAAAAGCCTCCTCTATTCCATAATTTCTAGCCATTTCTCTTACTATCTTCAACATATGTCCAAGCAGATTGGTATCTTCCTCAGAACTTTCTGATAATTTTGATATCAATTTTTTTGGTATGACCAAAAGATGTACAGGAGCTTTAGGAGCAATATCTTTAATTACGATACAAAGTTCGTCCTCATATAATATTTCTGAAGGAATTTCTCTATCTATGATTCTTTGAAAGATTGTCTTACTCATTTAAAAAAATCTATAGCTTGTATAAGTGGATATTAAACAAAAAATTAAAGTCATGAAAATATAAACTAAACTTTCCATAATTCCTATTTGTTCATAAAACAAGATTGCTTCTTTGGTAAAAGTCGAAAAAGTAGTAAAAGAGCCTAAAAAACCTATTACAAAAAAAAGTTGTAAAGACTTAGAAAATTCTAAATTTTCTGCCATAAAAAAACCAATTAAAAAACAACCAATAATATTGACAATTAAGGTGCTTATGGCAAATCCGAAAATAGAAAAATTTCCAAGAAGATTTGAAACAAAAAATCTGGTTCCTGCTCCCAGGCCTCCTCCTATAAAAATTAAAAGATAAGTCATAAACCTTGGTGGGTCGTATAGGATTCGAACCTATGACCAATTGATTAAAAGCCAACTGCTCTACCAACTGAGCTAACGACCCAAATTGAAGGGATTATATCAAATCAATTATTAAGTTTAACTAATTCTTCCTTTGAAAGAATGGCTGCACTGGATTCAGGATAATTTTGTATAACATTATTAAAATTACTTATAGCAGCTAATTCATCTTCAAGTTGGAGAAAATTCAATCCTAATTTGAAAATAGATTCTGGAGTTCTATTGTTTTCGGGAAAATTATTTAAAAGTGAATTGAATGTCTCGATAGAATCTTGGTACATTTGTTGTTGAAAATAAATATCTCCTAAATAAAAATAAGCTTCGTTTGTATATTCCCCTTGAGGAAAAGATAAAATCAACAATCTAAGGTTTTCAGCAGCCTCTGAATATCTAGAATTTTCAATAAGTTTTAAGGAATTGGACCACAACAGAAATTCCTCTTCAGACTCATCATTGGCTATGAGCCCAGATAAGGGATTTTCGTCAAGATCACTCGATACAATTTGTTCTTGGTTGTCATCTTCATTTGACAAAAGAATAAGAGTCTCAAGCTGATGAATGCGTTTATCTAAATCCATATATCTTAATTGATTAGCATCTTCAATTCTCTGAAGTTCATATGTATTTTGATCTATATTATTCGAAAGATTAGCTATTTCTTCTTCAAGTTTATTCAATTTATCTAATAATATTTCTAAAGATTCTTGATCGCTCTGTGCAAGAAAATTGCCAGAAAGAATCGTAAAAACTATTGTTAAAAGAAACTTATTCATTTTCTGAAGAATTTATTAAAACAATGTAATCTCAACCCTTCTATTTTGTTTCCAATCTGATTCTGTAGAACCAAAGCTGATAGGTTTTTCTTCTCCATAACTAATGATTTTAATCTTTGATGAAGACACTCCTTGAATAATTAAGTAATTTTTTACTTCTATTGCTCTTTTTTCTCCTAAAGCTAAATTGTACTCTCTAGTACCTCTCTCATCACAGTGACCTTCAAGTCTAATTATGTTAGCTTTTTTGGATTCTGAAACATATTGAGAAAGAATTTTTTTTGTATCGTTATTTAGAGTGCTTTTATCAAAATCAAAAAAAACTTTATCTTCCAGAGATGTATCAATTTTATCTTTTTCATCAAAATTTATTCCTTCAACTTCTGTATAAATTGTTTCACTAACAGAATCGCTTACTTGTGTAGAACAACTTATTAGAAATAATAAAAAAATTATTGGTACTGATTTTAAGAATTTCATGACATCTCCTAGTTATTATAATTTATATAACTCTATCTTAGACAGATACAGGCTTTATTAGTTCAAAAAAGGAGACCATGCTGGCTCTCTAACAGACCCCTTCTTAACTGGTAACTGAAATTTAGATTTTCTATCTACAGTTATGCCTGCTAAGTAACCTTGATTTTCTTTTTTTGTAGAATAAATAACAATGTGACCATTTGGAGAAATTGTTGGTGATTCGTCTAAGGTCGTTTTCGTCACAATATTTATAAATCTATCTTTGAGATTTCTAGTGGCTATGTGAAAAATACCATTATTTCCATGAACAAAAACAATATTTTTTCCGTCAGGAAAAAATCTAGATCTAGCATTATAACTTCCTTCCAAAGTTACCCTTTTTATTCTCTTATTTGATACTTTAATCTCAAAAATTTGAGGGCTTCCTGACCTGTTAGAAGTAAATAATAATTTTTTTCCATCTGGAGACCAAGCTGGTTCAGTATCAATTCCGTAATGGTTAGTTAATCTAGAAATTTTTTTATTTTTTAAATTGTAATTATAAATATCTGGATTTCCAGACATAGAAATTACAAATGCTAAATTTTTAGAGTCAGGAGACCAAACAGGTGCGCTTTTGCTCATACCGAGAGTTGGAATAGTCTCTCTAACTCCAGTCAATAAGTTTTGAATGTAAATCTCTGCAAAACCTTTTTCAAAAGATACATAAGCTAGTTTGTTGCCATCTGGTGACCAGTCGGGAGACATTAAAGGTGAATTTGAGGAAAATAAAACTTCTTCATTATCCCCATCAATATCTGATACGCAAATACTATATTTATTTGGCTCTGGATTTAAAATGTAAGCAAGTTTTGTATTAAAGATTCCTTTCAAACCTGTAATACTTTCATAAACTCTATCACTGATCTTTTTCGTAATTAATCCAATATTTTTGTTCTCTCCTGTTATATCTCCTCGAAGAATAATTCTTTTAAGGCCAATATCAGCAACCAAGTAATATAGAGTTAAATTGCCTTCCGTTTCATAAATTTCTCCGAAAACTGCGTAGTCTACAGATAAAAGCTCCCAATCTCTTCTGTAGAAACTTTCTTCATCAAAAGGAAAAGACAACATCTTCTCCAATTCGAGAGAATTAAACTCACCAAAAAGTGTTAACTTTTCATTTATTAAATCTCTGACTTTATATTCAAACTTTCTTCCAAGACTACTTTTGAAAGGAACGACAGCTATATCGGGAAGATCCTCAGAACCTTTTATAATTTCTATCTTTAATTTTGCTTCAAAGTTCAAGCAAAAAAAATAGATTAAGACGATAAAGAAAATTTTCATTTATCTTGATTTAAAAACTAAATTAATTTCTCTAAAGTACTTTTCAAAATCTTCCCTCTTTAAATTGGATACTTCTTTAAGAAAACTAATTTTATTAACAGCTTTCATTGCTGAATCATCAAATTTATCATTACTGCTCGATTCCATTAAAGTTTTGGATAAAATCTCACCGGAAGGTGCTAATTTTATTTTGATAGAAACTTTTAGGTCTTCATTAAGGACAAAAGGCTTATTCCATAATTCGATAAATTTTCTTTGAATAATAATAATAGTTTCTTCAAATTTTTCTTTTTGCAACGCTTCAAGAGACTGTTTTGCAGAGATAAAAAGATCATTTGAATTAATTTTTTCTTCAGATTTAATCAATTTATCAATTTCAAGACTATTGCTTTCTAATTCTTTAAGAGAAAATAATTTTTCTTGAATTCCTCTCAAATTGGGTTTTTCTTTTTTTTCCAGAATAAAGCCAATAGGGATAACTTCATAATTCTGTTTATTTGAAAAAAAAATAGAAAAATCTACTAGAACCATCAATAAAATTATTAAGTGGCCAAAAAAAGATAAAAAGAATCCTAGATATAAATTAATCATCTTTAGGTTCTGTAAGAAAGTTAATTGAGTTAGGTTTAAGTTTTTGTAAAGAAGACATCAATAATGCAACGTCGTTAAAAATAACTTGTGAGTCTGCGCGAATAAAAATTTCAATTTTATTTTTTGGTATTATTTTTTTTAATTCAGATTCAAGTTTAATTAAATCCATAGATACGTTCCTAAAGGTATCGAGTTCTAGAAAATAATTTCCTTTTGAATCTATGGAAATAGTTAAAGAATTATTTTCAAAATCTTCTATTGGTGCCGAATCGACTTGAGGTAAATCAATATTAATCCCTTGGATTAAAAAAGGCGCCGTTACCATAAAAATTAAAAGGAGAACTAACATTATGTCCACATAAGGAATAACATTAATTTCAGCTAGGTATTTTTTAGGATCCCTCGTTCTCATCTTTTTCTTTTAAAAGGATAATGATTAGTTCTTCAGAAAAATTAGAATACTCATTAATAAAATTGTTAATTTTATTCAGATTCCAGTTATACGAAATTAAGGCGGGTATAGCAGCAAAAAGACCAAGAGCAGTTGCTATTAATGCTTCGGAGATACCAGGAGCTACTACTGTTATTGAAACCTGAGTTAATTGAGATAGTCCTCCAAAAGCATTCATTATTCCCCAAACAGTTCCAAATAGTCCAATGTAAGGACTTACAGAAGCTGCGGTCGACAAGAAAGATAGTCTTTTAGATAGTATCTCTTCATTCCTAGAAATAGAGATTTCTATGATTTTTTTTATCGATTCAAAATTAACGTGTTTATCTTTGGAATCTTTAAATTCTTTGTATGCTACAAAAAAAATTTGTTCTATTCCTACCAATCTTTCTTTGTTTAAAATTTTAGAGAAAATACTCTCTAAATCACTTTTATCCCAAAAAAGTTTATTGAAATCAAAGATATCTTTTTCAACTCTTCTAAAAGTTATGAATTTTTCAATTATGAACCACCAAGAAACAAAAGAGATAACCAACAGGATAACAAGAACTAATTTAACGACTAAACTTGCTTGAAGGAAAAGAGATAAAAGATTTAATTCAAATGCCATCGATATTTTCGTTCATAGATTGATACAACCCAAGGGGTATTTTAAAAGGTTTTTTATTTTTAATTTCTAAGCATCCACATTTAATATTTGCGTCTAATATTTTTATTTGGTTTGAATCAAATATTTCTTGAACAAAAGTAAAACTTACTTTCTTTACTGATTTAATTTTACTCTTCACTTCAATGATTTCGTCTAGTTCTGCTGGCTTTATAAAATCTAAATTTACTTTTTTAACAACAAATATTAACCCTTCTTTTAAAAGTTTTTTTTGGTCGTAACCCAAATTTCTTAAAAACTCTGTTCGTGCTCTTTCCAAATATTTAAGATAATTTGAGTTGTAGACTAAACCTTGAGCATCAGTATCTTCAAAGTAAATTCTTATTTTTAATGAAGACATTTTTTTATCGTTTATGCATTTTAATATCTTCAATATATAAATTTTTAAGTAAATAAATAAAATCTTTCCAGAGAAGATCGCACGTATTATTGTTGTTTTTTTTTAATTCAGGATTCACACTGTGAAGTGGAACTCTTACTTTTATTGGCCTATTATTAAACTTGTAAATAAGAGCAGGTAATCCTTCTGCTTTAGTAGATTCTAAGACTTGACCCCACCATTTCTCGATTGGTTCATTTCCTTGACCGTAGCGTTTACATTCTAAATGCCACCTTCCTAAAATTAAATCAGGTAAAAATTTCTCTCTAGTTTGTTCTAAAATTCTCTTTAAAGGAATTGATAAAGAAAATTCTTCGTTTATTAATTTAGCAATTTCTCTTTCAAAAGCTGCACCTTTATTTCTTGAATTTGTCATCTTAAATCAACTAATCATAGGGAAAATTCTGCATTTGAAAATACATTTTGAACATCATCTAAGTCTTCAAGATTTTCTAATAATTTTAAGACTTTTTCCGTTTCATCAGAGTTTAATTCGACATTTTGGCTGGAATCCATAATCATTTCAGCTTCAACAATTTCTATACTTTCTTTAAGTAAAACATTTTTTACATTGTGAATGTTACTAGGTTCTGTAAATATCAGAGTTAAATCCTCATCAGAAGATTCGATATCTTCTATTCCCTCAGATATAAGTAGCTCTAATAATTTCTCCTGATTTGATTCTTTCACAATTATTTGTCCTTTTTTTGAAAATAAATAAGATACGGAGCCATCAGTTCCTAAACTTCCGCCACACTTAGAAAATGCATGTCTAACTTCTGCAACAGTCCTGTTCTTATTATCTGACATTGCTTCTATTAAAACAGCCACTCCATTAGGACCATAACCTTCGTAGGTTATTTCCTCTAAATTTCCTGAATCTGAATCCCCTGCTCCTCTAGAGATTGCCCTTTCAATGGTATCTTTGGGCATATTCGCTCCTAAAGCTTTATCTAGTGCTAACCTTAATCTAGGATTATCAGACGCTTCAGCTCCTCCTAATTTGGATGCTACTGTAATCTCTCTTATTAACTTTGAAAAAATCTTTTGTTTTTTTTCGTCCTGTCTACCTTTTCTATGTTTTATGTTTGCCCATTTAGAATGACCTGCCATTTAATCTGTCTCCTCAAAAGTAGATTGTATCGATAAATCCTCAAGCTCATCACTAGAAACTTTGTCAGGGGCTTCAGTCATTAAGCACAATGCAGATTGAGTTTTAGGAAAAGCTATTACATCTCGGATAGAATCTTCATTGGCCATTAACATTACAATTCTATCCAAACCAAAAGCTATTCCTCCATGCGGAGGACATCCATATTCTAAGGCTTCAAGAAAAAATCCAAATTTTTGTTTGGCTTCTTTTTCACTAATACCTAAGAGAGAAAATATTTTTCTTTGCTCCTCTACATCATAAATACGCATGGAACCCCCTCCTAGTTCAAAGCCATTTAAAACTAAGTCATATGCCTCTGATAAAGCTTGATCCGGAGATTTTTCTAACTGATCCAAAGAGCTTAAAGATTTTGTAAAAGGATGATGACTTGGAGTTAACGTTCCTTCAAGAGTCTCATCGAACATTGGGAAATCTGTGATCCAGACTGGTGCCCAGGAGGTTTTATCTATTAACTCAAAATCTTCTGCAAGTTTCTGTCTCAACGCGCCCATTGAATCATAAACAATTTTTTTGTTCCCAGCCCCAAAAAAAACAACTTCACCGTCTTTAAGATCTAATTTTTTAACTAAGTTTTCTAATTCTGCTTTGGACAAAAATTTAACAATGGGCGATTGGAGACCTTTTTCTATATCAGATGAATCATTTACCTTAATGTAAGCTAAACCCTTTGCTCCAAAATTTCCTACAAATTTTGTGTACTCATCTATTTGACCTCTGCTAACATCTTTCTTTAGTTTCATTGCAATAAGTTTTGCTTTTTCATCGTTTGCAGGATCTTTAAAAACCTTAAAATTTGAGTTTAAAAATAATTCTTTAACATCATTAAGAATAATTGGATTTCTTAAATCTGGTTTGTCGGTACCGTATTTTTCCATGGATTCTTTATGAGTAAGTTTAGGAAATTTTTCCAAATCAACTTCTAATATTTTTTTAAATAATTTAATAATTAGGTTTTCCGAAATATTCATTATTTCTTTGCAACTAGTGAAAGACATTTCGATATCAATCTGAGTAAATTCTGGCTGTCTGTCTTTCCTTGTGTCCTCATCTCGAAAACATCTCGCTATTTGAAAGTATTTACTAAAACCACTTACCATCAATAATTGTTTAAATAATTGTGGTGATTGAGGTAAAGCATAAAATTTACCTTGATTTACTCTACTTGGAATTAAAAAATCTCTCGCGCCTTCAGGCGTGGCTTTGGTCATCATAGGAGTGTCTATGTCTATGAATCCTTTTTTAACCAAAAAGTCTCTTACTAGGTTATTGATTTCCGAGCGCATAATCAGATTTTTATGCATTTCTGGTCTTCTTAAATCCAAATATCTATATTTAAGTCTTATTTCTTCTCCTGCATTTGAATATTCATCTAGTTGAAAAGGCAGAGGTTTACTTTTAGAAAAAATATGAAGCTTATTTGCGCAGACTTCTATTTCTCCAGTATTCATTTTTTTATTTTCTTTGCCATTTGGTCTCTTTCTCACAAGACCAGATACTTCAATAACAAACTCATTTTTAATATTTTCAGCAACTGCGAATATTTCTTTTTCACTTGGCTCAATTACAACTTGGACAAGTTCAAGATCTTTTCTTAAATCTATGAAAATTACTCCTCCATGGTCTCTAACTTTTTCGACCCATCCACTAACAGTTGCTGTTTTCCCCTCATCAGAAATAGAGAGATTAAAAATTTTTGAGCTCATTTAAGTTTTAGATGTTGGTTGTTCTTTTTTTGTAGATTTATTTTTTTGTTCCTTATTTAACGATTTAGGATCTTTAGATTGTACTAAATTTTTCTTTGTTCCAGTCTTAAAATCTGTTTCGTACCATCCTTTTCCATCTAATCTAAAACTTGGAGCTGATACAATTTTTTTGGCTAAAGCATTTTCACAACTTTCACATTTTACTTTCTTATTAGAATCGGAAATGCTTAGTATCTTTTCAAATTTCTTACGACACTTTGAGCATTGAAATTCATAAATTGGCATAATTATTCTCGTTAATTAACAAATTAAATAAATTTAAGGCAAAATATGTTGAATCATAAGATATTTTTCCAATGAAAGCTTCTTTATATCATTTCAAAACTCTTAGGGACACGCCTTCTGACACAGAATTAATTAGTCATAAATTAATGATTAAAGCTAACATGATTAAGCCTATTGCATCAGGCATTTATAGTTGGTTGCCTTTGGGAACTTTAATACTAAAAAAAGTCGAAAATATTATTCGAGAAGAGCTTAATAATGGAAATTGTTTAGAAATTATTATGCCTTTAGTTCAACCTAAAGATTTATGGGATCAATCAGGCAGATCGAAAGAGTATGGTCCTGAGTTACTTGGATTCAAGGATAGAAATCAAAGAGATTTTTATTTAGGTCCAACACATGAAGAAATAATTACTGATATAGCTAAAAAAGAAATTACAAGCCCAAAGGATCTACCAAAAACTTTTTATCAGATAAAAGATAAATTTAGAGACGAAATAAGACCTAGATTTGGAGTCATGAGAGCAAGAGAATTTTTAATGAAAGATGCATATTCGTTTGATATTGATGAAAATTCGATGCATGAGACTTACTCAAATATGAAAAAAGTTTATCAAAAGATATTTGATAGAATTGGACTAGATTACAGAATAGTTTCTGCAGACTCAGGATCAATTGGGGGTGATAAATCTGAAGAATTTCATGTCCTAGCTGACTCTGGGGAGGATACATTGGCATTTAGTGACAAAAGTGATTTTGCAATAAATATTGAGCTATTAGATGAAAAGGATCCAAAAAAAATTAGTGGAATGTCTAGTCCTGATGGAAATGGAAAACTAAATCTTAAAAAAGGAATTGAGGTCGGTCACATATTTGAATTAGGAACGAAGTACAGTAAGGCAATGGGACTAACAGTTCAAAAAGATAATGTTTTAAAAGATATATTTATGGGTTGTTACGGAATCGGAGTTTCAAGGATTATTGCAGCTGCTATTGAACAAAATTTTGATGATGATGGAATATTATTTCCTGAGTCCATTTCCCCTTTTAAATACTATATCGTTCTAATTAATCAAAAAGGCAATCAAAATATAAATTCTGAAGCAGAAAGGCTTTATTCAGAACTAAAAGAAAATAATATAGAAGTGTTTTTTGATGATAGAGACTTAAACCCTGGGGTTAAGTTTAGAGATGCAAATCTAATGGGCGTGCCGTATCAATTGGTCATTGGGGAAAAGACATCAAGAGATCGATCTGTTGAATTGATAAAGAGGAAGAATCAACAAAAAGAAATAATAAAGATTAATGAAATTGTTAATAAATTTAAAAATTAAATCTAATTTATTTCTGATTCTTTGATAGCTTTGTAAATTTTGTCCTCAATTTCTTTCATTATTTTTGGATTTTGCTTCAAAAATTCACTCGCATTTACCTTTCCTTGACCAATTTTTTCTTCATTATAAGAATACCAAGCACCAGCTTTTTCAACAATTTTATGTTCAGCTCCTATATCTAATAGTTCACCTGCTTTATTGATACCCTTACCATATAAAATCTGGAATTCCGCTTGTCTGAATGGGGGGGCAACTTTGTTTTTAACCACTTTAACTCGTGTTTCGTTTCCGCTTACTTCATCTCCGTCTTTGACAGTTCCTATTCTCCTAATGTCCAATCTTACTGAAGAATAAAATTTTAATGCATTTCCACCTGATGTAGTTTCGGGATTACCAAACATTACTCCAATCTTCATTCGGATTTGATTTATAAAAATTACTAAAGTATTTGATCTTTTAATATTTCCAGTTATTTTTCTCAGAGCTTGAGACATTAACCTTGCCTGTAAACCTACGTGATGATCGCCCATTTCTCCTTCTATCTCTGCTCTCGGTGTAAGAGCTGCAACAGAATCAATTACTAGGACATCTACTCCGCCTGACTTAACCATAATATCTGCCACTTCGAGAGCCTGTTCACCTGTATCAGGTTGTGATAACAACAAGTCGTCAACTTTGACTCCTAATTTTGCTGCATATATTGGATCTAATGCATGTTCTGCATCTACAAAAGCCGCTGTCCCTCCAAGTTTTTGGCACTCAGCAATAACTTGAAGTGTAAGTGTGGTTTTTCCTGATGATTCGGGACCGAATATTTCAACCACTCTTCCTCGCGGAAGACCCATTACGCCAAGTGCCAAATCTAGTCCTAGGGAGCCAGTAGAAATGCTGGGGATATTTTCGACTTTTTTATCACCCATTCTCATTATTGTTCCGCTACCAAATTGACTTTCAATTTGATTTATAGCGGAGGCTAAATTTTTGGATTTATCTGTAGAGATTTCTTCTTTTTTTGTATTTTTTGTTGCCATGTTAATTACTGTATATAATTACAGTATTATAACTTTATTTTTTTATTTATTGCAATCAATTTAAATTATTTAAAACTTCTTCAAGAATAAATTTAACACTAGCTTTTCTAACATCGTCTCTATTGCCAGAAAAAAATTTTTCATAACTTCTTGTGCCAGCTTCATCTGAATAAGCAAAACAAACAGTGCCTACAGGTTTTTCTTTAGTTCCCCCTGAAGGCCCAGCAATTCCACTAATTGCTATACTTAAATTGGATTTACTTATTTTTTTCACTCCTTCGGCCATCTCTTCGACGACTTTTTTTGAAACTGCACCATGAGACTTTAAAGAATCTTTAGAGACCTTTAATAGATTATGTTTTGCATGATTTGAGTATGTAACCAAGCCAGTTCCATACCACTTGGAACTCCCAGGAATACCAGTAAATTCTTTACCAACCCAACCCCCTGTACAAGATTCTGCCGTTGAAATGGTTAACCCTTTTTCTGATAATAAGGTTCCAACTTTTTCTGCTAAGACATTTAAAACGCTCTCTGAATTAACCATATATAAATTATAATTTATCTATGACTTTTATTGTTGGACAAGCTTGCATTAATTGTAAGCATACGGATTGTGTTGAAGTTTGCCCTGTCGACTGTTTTTATGAGGGAGAAAACACTTTGGTTATAGATCCAGAAGAATGCATTGACTGTGGGTTATGCGAACCTGAATGCCCAGTTAATGCTATTTATGCAGAAGACGAAGTTCCTGCAGACGAAATAGAATTTATTGAGATAAATGAGAAATATTCAAAAATTTGGCCAAATATTTCAGAAAAAAAAGATGCTTTACCAGATGCAGAAAAGTGGTCAGAATCTAAAAATAAAATAGAAGTCCTAATACTTGATTAATAAAAGTATAACGAAAAATAAATGGAAATATCTCTTGACTGGTTAAACAGGCAAAAACCTGGAAACACAGCGAAATTTTTAAACCTAGAATATATTGAAACTAAGGGAGACGTATATATTTTAAAAGCAACTTTCCCTAATGAAACAAAAAATCCAATGAATATGGTTCAAGGAGGAATGATTACAGCTGCTCTAGATGATGCTACGGCTATGGTTGTAATATCAGCTTACAACTTTGAAATAGGGCCTTTAACAACAGATCTTCATGTTTTGTTTCATAGGCCGGTTGCCGTAGGAGAAGCCTTGATAGAAGTAAGGATCATCAAATTAGGTAAAAAACTTGCAACCGTTGAGGGAAAACTATTCAATTCAGAAAATAAGCTCGCAGCTACTTTACTCCACACGATTCAACCATCTAAATTTCCAGAGGGTTCAAACCCATTAGATAAAATTTAAATTGACTTCAAGTTGGTTAAAGGATTATTGATTATTCTTTCAGGAATTTTGTCTGCTCCAGGTATGCCTCTTTCGATCATATAAGGCCTTAAAGCTTCAATAGCTTTTGGTTCATCATGATGACAAATCTTAGGGTACATGTGATGCATTGCGTGAATTTGCATTGAATGGTTAAAAAACCTAATAATACCATTGGCCCAAAATCTAGTATCTGCATGTCTTCCAACAGGAAGATCGCGATGCGGCATGTGAGAAAAGATTACTCCTAAATAAGAAACAGTAAATTTTCTTGGCAACCACCATAAAAAAAGAGTTTCCAAAGGAAAATTAATTGCCATTACAATTTGTATTACAAAAAATCCTAAAGAAACTAATGCCCCTCTTTCCACCGCTTCTTTGAATTTTGGCTCATTATTTGTCCAATTTTCAATCATTTCATTAAGTCTCTCGTCTCTATCACCTGTTTGAAAATGTACTTGAAGAGCTGATTTTAACCAGCTTCCAGTATGAGTATGTTTGTAATCCGGATCTCGACTTGGATCGTTAGTATGAGCATGATGTTTTAGATGAGTTACTTTTAATATGTCATGTGATTGAGCAAGCGGAATTAAAGATATTTGACCAACAACGTAATCAACCCATGCAAGATGTTTTTTGCTCCCAGAAAGATGTCCATGTTGTCCCGCGTGAGATGGTAAATAAGCAAAAGTAGTTGAGACCATCAATATCAGAAACCCCATCCAAATAGGTAAAATCCCGTTTACAACTAATACCCAAACTCCAAGCCAAACAAAAAATTGTGTTAAGCCAATTACAATCATTTCCCATTCAATACGGCCCATAAACGATCTAGCTATTTTTTTTTCTTCTTCTAATGACAAATCTTGAGCTGGGTAAACCTCAAAGCTGTCTAAACTTTCTTTGCGAGCTAATTTATCCATGACCATTTATTAATTTTGGAAATTATCCCGAATATTAATCCTAATAAATAACCTAGAACGTATAAATAAAAATGGCTTATATTCTGAAAGAACGTCATTAGAAAAGCGCTAAAAATACTTCCCCAGAAAAGAAAGCCAAACCAAACCAAAGCCCATTTTGACAGATGATCTTTTAAAAGATTATTAAAACGTTCCATTAAAATATTTTACAACTCACTTAAATTTGTTTCTACAATTTTATTTATCGTCTAGGTCAACTATTCCGGGCAGCATTGGAACAAATAAAACAGAATCTAGAACTTTTTTAGTAATCTCTGTTCTACTCTTTTTTTCAACTAAAATTAAATTTTGGTCTTCATGATTTCCAATTGGACAAATTAACTTACCAGAAACTTCTAATTGTTTTACTAAAGGTTCAGGAATATTGCTGCTGACAGCAGAGCAAATGATTGCATCAAATTTTTTAAATGTGGGCCAGCCTAATGATCCATCAGCGCAACGAATAAGAAAATTTTTTACACCAGCAGACTTTAAATTGATTTTTGCTCTTTCTGCAAGAGGAGAGATTCTCTCGATTGAGAAAACCTTCCTACAAAAGTTCGAAAGAATAGCTGTTTGGTATCCGCATCCTGTACCAATTTCAAGAATTGTGCCTAAAGGAACTTTTTCAAAAATATTTCCTTTTAAAATTAATTCAATCATTCTTGCAACCACAAAGGGTTGTGAAATAGTTTGATGATATCCTATTGGCAAAGACATATCTTGATAAGCTCTGGAGGAAAATGCTCCATCAATAAATAAATGTCTTGGAGTATTTAAAAATGCATCTAAAACTCTTAAATCTGAAATCCCTTTTGAAGAAATCTCCTCAACCAAGGCTTTTCTAGCTCTCTGATAATTTAAATCTATCGATTTTTCAAAACTCATCGAGAAAATCTTTAAGATCTTTTAAATTAGCTTTAGAAATTGTTTCTAGTTTAATTGGAGATAAAGAAATAGATCCTTCTTCCAAACATTTTTGATCTTCTAAAAAATCTTCTTCATCTCTATTTTGCTCATCCAGGTAAGTCTTTGTTACTTTTAATTTAGGATTTTTAAACTTTTTATTATCAGGTACATTAAGATTCAATATAGAAGATGAATCTAGGTTTAATTTGTTAATTTTATTTAAGATGTCTTTTACAATATTTGCGGCAAAACCATAATCTGTTATTTCAAAAGAAGCTACAGAAACAGCAATGGAAGGATATTTTAAATTTCTTCCCTCAAATGCCGCTCCTACGGTTCCAGAATACAACAAAACTGAGCCTAAATTTGGTCCTGGATTTATTCCAGAAACCACAATATCAGGCTCAAATGGACAATAAAATTCTAAAGCATTTTTTACACAATCGACTGGAGTTCCATCAAGACTATAAATATTTTCTTTTATCTTTTTAGCTTTTGTTTCTGTTAAAAAAGTTATGGCACTTCCAAATCCACTTCTATTTCTATCTGGCGCCATTGTAAAGACATTATGTTCTTCGGAAAGATTTGAGATAAGTGTTTGGATACCTGAATGTTCTATTCCGTCGTCATTAGTCAAAAGAATATTCATTAATTATTTTTATAAATTAATACATTTGCAAGACAAGCTACCCCTTCTTTTTTACCCATAAATCCAAGTTGATCCGTAGTTGTTGCTTTACAAGATATTTTTTCTTCATCAACTTTTAGAAATTTAGATAAACAATTTATGATTTCGTGCTTATGACTATTCAATCTTGGAACTTCTCCGATATAAGTTATATCAATGTTAGATATTTCAAAATTTTGTTTTTGGAGTTTATCTAATACTGACTCAATCATTTCTTTTCCTGAAATATTTTCAAATTTTTTAGTATTTGGAAAATGAACTCCAATATCTCCTAAATTTGCCGCTCCTAATAAAGCATCACAGACGGTGTGAGAGATGATATCTCCATCCGAATGAGCTATTAAGCTGTAGTCGCAAGGAATAAAAATTCCGCCAAGTGTAATTCCATTTCCTTTTTTTATTTTATGAGCATCGAAGCCATTACCAATTCTGAAATTCATCATATTCTTCCAGATAGCTTGAGATATTGTTCGACAAGAACTAAATCCTCTTTTTTAGTAACTTTTATATTCATTCGGTCGGACAGCAACGGACTAATAGTATTTTTAAAAAAGGTGAAAGCTGCGCCAACTTCATCAGAAAAAAACTTTTCATCCTCTTTGGCACTTTCCAATGCTTTGAGGATATCCTCCAAGAAAAAAACTTGAGGGGTAGCTGATAGCCAAACTTTTGAACGATCTAAACTTTTAGTAACTTTATTTTTGTCTCCCAGATTAACACTTTCAGAGGGTTGGTGAGCTAGAAAAACACCTTGACCTTCATCTTTCATTTCTTCGTTAGCAAAATCCATTATTTTTTTTAAATCTTCATTAGATAAACATGGTCTTGCTGCATCATGGATTGCTACTAACGAACCTTTGTCTTCTGATTCCATTAGCAACTCCAAGCCTCTAAGAACTGATTCCATTCTTGTATCTCCGCCTATGCAGGAAACAATCTTTTCGTGCCCTGAAATAGACAAAGATGTCCAAGCCTCATTATCTTCTTGTGTTACAACACAGATTTTTTTGCAGTTATCATCTAACAAAAAAGGATCTAATGCGTATTCGATAATTGTTTTAGAGCCAATCGCAGTGAATTGTTTAGCCATTTTTAATTTAGCCCTTGATCCAACTCCTGCTGCGGGTATCAATGCAAGATATTGTTCACTCATTTAATGCATCCCCATCTTTTTTTAATTCTTCATAATTTTGAAATAAGACTTTATTCTCATTCTCCAAAAGATCATTTGAAATTTTCAAATTTTCTAAGTCGGTATTCAATTTTCTTATCTCAGAAAAACTATAATCACCTAAGAAAATATCAATCGTATAATAAAAAAAAATAATCGTCATTGATAAAAGCAGAAAAAGTGCAAAGTTTTTTTTTGAAAAAATCATTTTTATCTGATTTCTTTTTCTCCATCAAAAGTAAGATTTTCTATTGAATCAATATATAACAATCGATTGTATTTAGAGGTCCTATCCGACCTTGAAGGCGCCCCAGTTTTAATTTGTCCTGCACCAGTTGCAACTGCGAGATCAGCAATAAAGTTATCTTCTGTTTCACCTGATCTATGAGAAATGATACATTTAAATTTGTTATCTAAAGCAAGCTTTATTGTCTCAAGAGTTTCGCTTAAGGTACCAATTTGATTAATTTTTATCAAAACCGCGTTTCCTGCTTTCATTTCAATACCCTTTTTTAAAAAAGTTTTATTCGTTACAAATAAATCATCTCCTACGAGTTGAGTTTCTGAACCCAAAATTTTTGTTAAATCTACCCAACTGTCCCAATCATTTTCATCCAAAGCATCTTCAATTGAAGTGATTGGAAACTTATCTTTTAATGATTTAAGAAATTTTATTAAATCATGAGAAGATAATTTTTTCTTATTAAGCTCATAAACATCGTTATTAAAAATTTCTGTTGAAGCGCAATCTAGTGCAAAAGACACTTCGTCTCCCACTTTATATCCAGACGAAGTAATAGCTTCACAAATTAAGTCTAAAGCTTCTTCTGAAGAATATATATTAGGAGCAAACCCTCCCTCATCACCTACAGCAGTAGAAAAACCTTTTTTGGCTAGGTTTTTTTTTAATTCTTGAAAAACTTCTACTCCACAGATGACACTTTCTTTAAAGGTTTTAAATCCAAAAGGTTGAATCATAAATTCTTGAAAATCCAATCCATTGTTAGCATGAGCTCCTCCATTTAAGATGTTCATCATTGGTAATGGCGCCTTTAGTTCCGCATCAATTCCAATAGATTTTGCTAATTCGTTAATATGTGAATAAAGGGGTTTTTTTGAAAGAGAGGCTGATACTTTGCAAGCCGCCATCGATAATGAAAGTAAAATATTTGCTCCAAAGTTTTCTTTATTTTTAGATCCATCTAGATCAATTAATTTTGAATCAAAATCCAATTGACTACCTAAATCAAATCCTATGAGTGATGGAAATAAATTCTCAGCTGCATTTTTGATAGTGTAGTCTACTCCTTTTCCGTTAAAACTATCTTTTCCGTCTCTTTTTTCAATAGCTTCTCTAGAACCAGTAGAAGCACCTGAAGGTACGTATCCGAATTCTAAAGTGCCATCTTCTAATTCAATTGAAGTCATGACAGTGGGCGTACCTCTAGAATCTAAAATTTCAATAGAATTTATTTTTTTTATTTTCATTTTTGAGATTTGATAAAAGAATCTAGATCAGATACTTTTTTAAGAATAGATGCCATTTCACTTAATTTGGTAGCAGATGGTCCATCACACTTTGCATCTTTTGGGGAGGGATGAGTTTCTATGAATAAAGCCGCAATTCTTTGTGCTACTCCTGAAAGGGCTAAATCTAAAGCTTGCTCTCCTCTTCCGCTAGCAGCGTCTCCCTGTCCTCCAGGAATCTGAAGAGAGTGAGTGACGTCAAATACAATTGGATTTCCTATTTTTTTCATTTCAGATAATCCAAGCATATCTACGACGAGATTGTTATATCCAAAAGAAGTACCTCTTTCACAAAGTAAAATATTTTCATTTCCGAATGCGCTGCATTTTTCTACGATATTTATCATTTGATTTGGAGATAAAAACTGACCTTTTTTAATATTAATTGGTTTTTTTGTTTCACAGGCTTCTTTAATTAAATCGGTTTGACGACATAAAAATGCTGGTATTTGAATTATGTCAATATATTCTTGGAATAATGAAATCTGACTTATTTCATGAACATCAGAAATAATTTTAATGTTTTCCTTTTTGAGTTCTTTAAAAATTTCTATTGCTTTACTTATCCCAGGTCCTCTGTAAGAGTTAATTGAAGATCTATTAGCTTTGTCAAAAGAAGCTTTGAATATAAAAGGGTTCTCGAGGTTGCTACATATATCTTTTAAATTAAGAGCTACCTCAAATGCTTGTTCAGAAGTTTCCAGAATATTTAACCCAGCAAAAAAACATATCTTATCTTCGTTAGATATACTTATTCCATCGAGAATAATTTTTTTCATTTTGTAACTTTAGCAGCTCTAATAAAACCGTTAAATAAAGGATGTCCTGTTCTTGGATCTGAAGTAAATTCGGGATGAAATTGACATCCTACAAACCATTTGTGTCCTTTAAGTTCAATGGCTTCCACTAAGTTTTTATCCTCTGAAAACCCAACTATGTTCATTCCTTTCGACTTTATTTTTTCAAGATAATTACTGTTAAATTCATATCTATGCCTATGTCGTTCTGAGATTTTTCTGCTTTTATACATTTTTGACATTTTGCTATTTTTTTCCAAAATACATATCTGACTGCCAAGCCTCATAGTTCCACCCTTATCGGAATTTTCATTTCTAATCTGTGTTAACCCTTTTTTGTCCATCCATTCAGTTATTAATGCAATCACAGGATGTTTTGTAGTTTTCTCAAATTCTGTACTATTTGCTGAAATTTTTAAGACATTTCTTGCAAATTCAATCACAGCTACTTGCATTCCTAAGCAAATACCAAAAAAAGGAATATTTTTTGTTCTTGCAAATTTAGCAACATTTATCATCCCATTAATTCCTCTGCCTCCAAATCCTCCAGGAATTAATATTCCATGTGGTTTAAATTTTTTAACGCCTTTATCAAAATCTTGAGAATCGAAATATTCTATTTCAACTTCTGTTTCATTATGAATACCTGCGTGCACGAGGGCCTCATTTACTGATTTATAGGAGTCTGCAAGTTCAGTATATTTTCCGACCAGAGCAATTTTAGTAATTCCTTTTCTATTTTTTTCTAATCTAGAAACTTTTTTCCATCTCTTTAAATTAGCTGGTTTAGATTTAAGTCTCAGCTTCTCAGTTATCTGCTTATCAAGTCCTTGAGAATTTAAAAGTTCAGGTATTGAGTGAATTGAATTTACATCAGGAATTGAAAACACGCATTTTTCATCAACATTAGTAAATAAAGATATTTTTTTTGAATCTGATTTTTGTAAAGGGTTTTCAGATCTACATATAAGTAGGTCAGCTTGAATTCCATGGGACAATAAATTTTTAATCGAATGTTGAGTTGGCTTAGTTTTTATCTCTCCAGAAGAAGCCAAAAAAGGAATTAATGTTAGATGAGCGAAAAGAGCTCTATTACTTCCCAACTCGAGTTTCATTTGTCTTATAGCTTCTAAAAAAGGTTGCGATTCAATATCCCCTACCGTTCCTCCTACTTCAATTATTGCTATATCGTTTCCATCTGCACATTTAATGATTCTTTTCTTGATTTCGTCAGTTATGTGGGGAATAACCTGGACGGTAGATCCTAAAAAATCTCCTTTTCTCTCCCTTTTTAAAACATGTTCGTAAACCTGACCAGCAGTAAAATTATTCAATTTAGACATTTTCGAATCAAGAAATCTTTCATAATGTCCTAAATCCAAGTCAGTTTCTGATCCATCTTCTGTAACAAAAACCTCGCCATGCTGAAATGGTGACATTGTGCCAGGATCTAAATTTATATAGGGGTCTAATTTTTGGATTGTGACTTTTAGGCCTTTACTTTCAAGTATTGCTCCTAGAGAAGCAGAAAAAATACCTTTACCTAGAGAAGATACTACTCCGCCGGTTACAAACAAATATTTAGGATTAGATGCCATCTCTTTTTATCTCAAGATGGAACATCAGGTTAGCAAATAAATGCTAATGCTTCAACGAATAAATTTTATGCAGATTCGGATAAATCTAAAGGTTGCTTAAGGGAGGCCCAGTCTATGTCTCCATCTGTTGGCCAACTTTCATAATCCAGAACACCTAATTCGTCATATAAGGGTCTTACTTTTTCGGTTATGAGTCCAATTCTTGATAAATTGGGAACAACTCTTGTAAATAAAAGATGTTGAAAATTATTTGTTACGTCTGTTTTGGATTGAAATTCAAGTGCTTCCTCTACATCCCAGCCAAACTTTTCATAAACTTCTGCAGATAACAACCTACCTCTCATAACAACGCATGCCTCATAAGCGAACATAGCTCTTTCTTCTAACTCATCTTGAGAGAGATTTTTAAGGTATTCCTCAAGGTAGTTCACACCAAAAGTTACATGTCTTGCTTCATCTCTAATTATTAAATAAAGCATATCTCTAAAAACTGGATCATTTGAAGTTTGTTTTGCTAAATTGAATGCAGCTAATGCAAGACCCTCGATGATGATTTGCATTCCGATAAACTTTAAGTCCCATCTAGGATCTGTAAGAATCTTATCTAATAATGATTTTAAACCTGTGCCGACTGGATACATTAATTTTTGACGAGTTTGAAGATATTTATTAAATGCTTCCACATGTCTTGCTTCATCAAAGGTTTGAGATGCCGCGTATAATTTGGCATTGAATGTTGGCGCGCATGAAACAAGCTGAGAGGCAACCAACAATGCTCCTTGTTCTCCATGAAGAAATTGGCTCAATGACCATGAAGCTCTATGTCTTAAAAATTCAAATTTGTCTTCATTAGATAATTTTTGATAGGGTTCATACTGATCCCAAAAAATTTCAGGAGGAGTGTCTCCTCTTTCTGGAAGAGGTCGATTCCAATCAATATCTTTTTCCACGTTCCAATTAAGCTCTTTCCCAAGTTCATAAAGTTTCTTAATTCTATTATCTTGTACTGTGTAGTCCCAATTATAAGAACCAGTCAAAGGTGTACTAAATATTTCTGCAACATCAGTAACCTCTTGTTCTGATAAGTTGAGTTCATTTTCAACAGGAAATTCTTTAAGTTTTCTTGGAGTTTCTTTCAAATAATCAATTTTCATATAGCAATTATCAGTCATAACAAAAGAATGTAAATATCTTTTTTGATTTTATAATTTTTATAAATAAGGTTATTTATATACGTATTCTCTTTTAACTCTTCCAGAAACCGAAGTTATCAACTCGTAAGGTATGGAATTTGCAAACTTAGAAACTTTATCAATTTTTAAATTATTGCCCCATAAAATTACTTCAGAGTTATAGTCAGCATTTTTACATTTACTTAAATCAACCGCAGTCAGATCCATAGAAACTCGACCAATAACTTTTGCTTTTATACCTTCAACCAAAACATAAGCCGAATTTCCCATTCCTGTTAAATAACCATCAGCATATCCTATTGGTAAAATTCCAACTAAAGTTTCTTTTTTTGCCATCCAGGTTCCTCCGTATCCTACCCTATCTCCTTTGTAGACTTTTTTTATACTTATAAATTTAGATTTCAAAGTCATAACTTGCTCTAAATCTATTTTAGATATTTCACCATCGGCTTTACTTCCGAAAATACTTATTCCTGGTCTCGAGATATCATTATGAGATCTTTTGAAATTGATTAACCCTCCTGAGTTACAAAGACTTAAGATTAAATTTGGCTTAATTTTCTTAAGCTTTGATTCAAATTTTCTAAATATCTCAATTTGGCTATTCGTTATCAATCTTGAGCTCTTATTTGACGATGAGGAGGAAAGATGACTCATCAAAACCATATTTTTTTTTATCGAATTTATTCTTGAAAAAGCCTCTAAAACCTCGTTTTCCTTGAATCCCAACCTATTCATCCCAGTATCTATTTTTAACCAAACTTTATTTTTACCGACGAAATTTTGATTACCTAGATTTTCTATAAAAGAAATTTGTCTGAAAGAGTGAATTACGTAGTCAATATTTAGTTTTTCAAAACTTTTTAATTCTGATGAGTCGTACGGCCCTTCCATGCATACAATATTTTTTTTTGTAATTTTCCGAAGCTCTAAAGATTCTTCGAATGTTGCCACGCAATATCCTGAAATTATTCGATCAATACTTTTAGCTATCATTTTCAAACCATGTCCATAAGCGTCAGCTTTTACAACTGGGTAAATCTTAGAATTGGT
Organism: uncultured SAR86 cluster bacterium; assembly: GCA_902527995.1. GTDB lineage: Bacteria > Pseudomonadota > Gammaproteobacteria > Magnimaribacterales > AG-339-G14 > AG-339-G14. The sequence continues at coordinate 15,412 of CABZRA010000002.1, read as the reverse complement.
AAGTTTTTTTAATTTTCTTACATTTTTATTTAATGCTGAAAGATTGACTTCAGCAATTGTAGGGCGACTCAATTTTGATTCGTAAATGAGGGGTTGTCATAAGCTGGATCATTAAGAGCAAGATCTTCAAAAGAAGTGTATCTAGCTGCCCAATGAAGAAGTACATCACCAGTTTCACCATTTCTATGTTTTGCAACTATAACTTTGGCAATTCCTTTATTCTCAGGAGTAGGTTCATGAAATTCTGGTCTGAAGGGAAAAACAACCAAGTCGGCATCTTGTTCTAAAGCTCCTGAGTCCCTAAGATCAGCCATTATAGGCATTTTGTTAGTCCTAGTTTCTGAGGCTCTGTTTAGTTGCGATAAAGCTATAACTGGAACATCCAATTCTTTTGCCAAAGCTTTGGTAGCTCTGGAGATTTCACTCATTTCATTAACTCTACTCGGGTTACTTATGTCTGCTCTCATCAATTGCAGATAATCCAAGACAATCAAGCCTAAATCTGTATGCTCTCTTTTAAGCTTTCTAGATCTTGAAAGAATTTCTGAAGGACTAAGAGCTGAAGTATCGTCTATAAAAAAATTACTTTTTTCTAATAGTTCAACTGCCTTACCTATTTTTTCAAAATCCGAGTCAGTGAGCTCTTTAGCTTGAAATATTTTTTTTAGTTCTACCCTAGATAAGATAGAAATAAGTCTGTACATAACTGACCGAGATGACATCTCTAAGCTGTAGAAAACCGCTGGAATGTTATTTTCGATAAAATTTGCTGCAATACTCAATCCAAAAGCAGTTTTTCCCATACTTGGTCTTCCTGCTACTAATATTAAATCACCATCCTGAAGACCCAGCGTTAATTTATCTAAATCTCTAAACCCAGTTGAATGTCCAATTAATGGAGTTGTTGAATTTATATTTTCTTCAATGTTGTCATAGACAGGCTTTATTAAATCTTTGGCAAGAGTAGGCCCTTTTTTTCGATCGATAGAGTCTCTAAGGTTAATTAATTTATTTTCTGCTTGGCTAAAAGTATCCTCAATTTCAAATGAATCCGATTCTTTTGCAATACTTGATATATCCGACGCAGTAGAAATCAACTTTCTTAAATTTGAAGTCTGTTTAACAATGTCAGTGTAATTAATGAAGTTTGCTGTTCCAGGAGTATCGGAAGCCAGTTGTTTTATATAATCATTTTGATTGAAATTGGTAACGGTGGAAATATCAGGATCATTAGTCAAAGATTCTATTAATGTAACAGTATCTAACTCATTTCCATGATCTCTCAATCGTCTTATGGCTCTATATATGAGCTGATGCTCTAATAAAACAAAATCTTCTTCATCTACTGTCACCGAAACTGTATCCCATAATTCAGGCTCAAGTAATAATCCACCCAAAACGGCTTTTTCTGCTTCTACTGACGAAGGCTGATCAGATTCTTTTCTCATAAATAGTTTGATATTCTCCCATCTCAAACCAGTTAAGACAAATTAGATTTTTATTATTCAGGTTTTAAAATAATTTTAATCTTGGAGACAACTTCAGGGTGAAGTTCTATGTCCAATTCAAATTCTCCAAGTTCTTTTAAGACCCCCTCGGGAAGCCTTATGGATTGTCTGTCAATTTCAAATCCTTTTTCTTTGAGAGATTCTGATATCTCTTTTGTACCAATAGATCCATACATCGCTTCTTCTTCTGTTACAGCAACGTTAATTTCAAGGATAAATCCTGACAATCTACTATCAATTTCTTTAGCTTCAGCTATTTTTTTATTTTCTAACTCTTCAAGTTTAGTTTTTTCTGCTTCATAGATTTTTAAATTTTCTTCAGTAGCAGGTATAGCTTTCCCTGTAGGCATAAGGAAATTTCTTCCATATCCCGACTTAACATTAACCAAATCTCCTGGAGAGCCTAATCCAGTAATAGATTCTTTAAGGATTACTTTCATTATTTAACCCTATGACTGTCTGTGTAAGGCAATAAAGCTAATTGTCTTGCTCTTTTAATAGCCTTAGTAAGTTGTCTTTGATATTTAGCGCTTGTTCCAGTCATTCTAGCTGGAGATATTTTGCCCATTTCGTTAATAAATTTAGACAATAACTCAACATCTTTATAATCAATTTCTTCAACATTGGCTGCAGTGAATTGGCAAGTTCTCTTTGACTTAACTAAGGTTTCCTGATTTTGAGAGCCTCTTTTTTCAGTTTTTCTTCTCATATTTTTTTTGCATATTAATTATTTTCTGAATCTGGTTTAGAAGCTTCTTTTTGATCATCTGCTCCACTTTGTTCCTCTTGCTTTTTAATATCTTTATCAGTTTTTTTTACATCCAAAGAAGATTCTGGGGAAGTTTCGGCTTTAAGCTGTTTTTTTGTTTGAGTCATTAAGCTAGACGGTTCTGTTTCAGCTCTTTTCTTTTTGACTAACGAAGACCTCATTATTGACTCATCGAATTTAAATAATGCCTCGACATCTTTTAATTTTTCAGGATCACATTCAATATTAAGTAAAAAATAGTGACCTGTATTTTTATCGTTAATTGGATAGGCAAGCTTTCTGACTCCTATATCCTCAGATCTATGGGTGAGGCCATCGATTGATTTCACTGTATCCAAACACTTTTTAAATAATTTAGCTTCTTTATCGAGTTGTGGATCAACCACGAAAACTATTTCATAATGATTCATAATTTATTGTCTCCTTATGGGTTTGAATCTAACAGAAGACTCAAGAAAACGGAGAGAGTTTACATATGACGATCAATCTAATCAAGAGAACTTTTTATTATTTGAATCACAAGTTTATTGAAATCTATGCCGGCGAACTTTGCGGCTTTTGGAACTAAGCTACTATTTGTCATTCCAGGAACTGTATTGAGCTCGAGAAAATAAAAATTTGTTCCATCGTCGATTAAATCGACTCGAGACCAAGCTTTACAATTAAAATCTAAATTAATTTGTGTAATTAATTGATCTAATTCTCTTTGTCTTTCATAAGAATACTCGGCTTTAGTATATTTTGTATTAAAAGAATTATATTTTGCTTGAAAGTCATAAAATTGATTTTCAGGAATGATTTGCACTGGTGGAAAATTTTCATTTCCAACCCGCGCTACAGTTATTTCACTTCCTTCGATAAATTCTTCAATCATAAACTCTCCATATTTTGAAGCTTTTTCAATTGCCATTTTAATGAGGTCAGGTTTATTTTCTATAATAGAGACCCCGAGGCTAGAACCTTCTTTGGTAGGCTTAACAACCAGTCTTTTTACCTTATGAGAATTAAATTCAATTTTTCTCTCATATGAATTCCATTGAAATTGTTCTGGAGTAAATAAGTTATTCGAGAGATAGGTTTTTGCTATTTTTTTATCAAAAGATTTTTTGCAAGCTTCTGCATTACTTCCAGAATAATTAAGTTTTATTTCTTCGAAAAAATTTTGCAGTTCACCGTCTTCTCCGCCTAAACCATGAATGAGCACAAAAATGAAATCAAAGTTTTTATAAGAATCCTTAGAAAATAATTTCTTTTTGTTATCTACATCAAGGATCTTTGATTTATACCCTTCTTCGTTTAGAGCGTTATTTACGGCCTCAGCACTTTTTAAAGAAATATTTCTTTCATTTGAATACCCTCCTCCTAAAATTCCTAAATTTAATTTTTTTAAATTTTCCACTTTATTTAAACTTTGAAGCTAGTATTGATGTATTACCTGCGCCTTGTGTGAGAAATATATATTTCTCGTTTTTGAATTTTTCAAATTCAACGAAAGCTTCATCTATTCCATTTACTAACACAGATTTTTTGTTGAAATTCCTAATTTTTTTAAATAGGTCATGACTCGAGTAATTCTGAATTGGAGCTTCGCTCGCAGGATATATTTCAAGGAGAATTAAATTATCAATTTTCGATAGCACTTCAACAAACTCATTAAACAAGGCTTTAGTTCGGCTATATCGATGAGGTTGAAAAGCCATCACCATCTCTTTATCTGGCCATATTTCTTTAATCGTATTAATAGTATTAATTAATTCCGTAGGATGATGTCCATAATCATCAATCAAAATTATATTCTTCGAAAAAACATTTTTACTAATAATCTCAAATCTCCTTTCAACCTGAGGAAAAGTTTTTAAAGATTTATTTATACTTGAATAATTTATTCCTTCATCGAAAGATACGATGATAGCTGCCACAGTATTCAGAACATTATGTCTTCCGTGCATGTTAATTTCAAAGTCATATAACGTATCGTTAATTTTATTCTTAAGGCTAAAAAACGAACCTTGCTCATTTTGAAAAAAATCTAATATTTGAAAATCGGAATGCTTATCAAACCCATAAGTAAAAATATTAACTTCAGAAGTTAAATTTTTTATTAATGCTTTTTTTTCATCATAGATAAAAACTTTTTTTTTCACTTTTTGAATAAATTCAATAAAGGAAAATTCTAATTTTTTTACAGATTGACCATATGCTTCTAAATGATCATTATCGATACTTGTTATAACGGCTTTATCGGGAGTGAATAATAAAAAACTTCCGTCGCTCTCATCTGCTTCAGCAAGGATATGTCTTCCGCTTCCTAAATTAGCATTAGATTCGAATGAGCTTACCTTTCCACCTATAATATATGTAGGATCTAAATTATTTTCCTTGAAAATATGAGCAGCTATGCATGTAGTAGTAGTTTTGCCATGACTTCCAGCAAAGATGATACTTTCTCTTAAATCGGTTAAATTCGCCAACATTTCAGCTCTTCTAATTGTATTTATTTCTTTATTTTTAGCCTCTATTAATTCTGGATTATTTCTGTCTATGGCTGAAGAGAAAACAACCAGATCTACATTTTTTAGATTTTTTTTGTCATGGGAATTAAAAAAAGTCAAACCAAGGCTTTGGAGCCTATCGGTAATTTGAGAGGAGTGGATATCAGAACCTGATACTTCATAATCCATATTTATTAATATTTCAGCGATTCCACTCATACCGGCGCCGCCAACTCCAACTAGATGAACCTTCTTTAAATTATCGGTACCAAGCATTTACTTCGTTAAATATTATTGTTTCTGAATCTTTAATATCAATTTGACTAATACTTTGTTTCTTTTGTAAAAGACTTTCTTTGTTTTTTAAAATTGAAACTAGAAGACTTTTTAGATCAACTGAAAAAGAATCTGTTTCTTCTAAAATCCAAGCAGCGTTATTAGAAAATAGATAATTAGCATTTTCTTTTTGATGATCATCGATAGAAATTTTTAATGGCACTAGAATAGCAGCAGATCTTGATGCAATAAGTTCTGAAACGGTTAGAGCTCCTGACCTTGAAATTACAAGATCTGCCCATTGATAAGCATCATCGATATTTTTTATAAATTCTGTAATAGATATATCATTGCCCGCAGAAGCATATATTTTTTTTAGATTAGTTACGTTATTTCTTCCGCATTGATGTTTTATTTTAATTAAATAATCATCTTTTATTTCAATCAACACTCTCGAGACAAAATCATTTAAAAATTTCGATCCTTGGCTTCCCCCTATAACTAAAATATTAAGTTCATTCAATTCTAAGTTTCTCTCATTTGTTTTTTTTATTTTTCCAATAGGATTTCCAGTATTAATTATTTTGATGTATTTTTTATTTAATTCCTCAAAAAAAATTTTTGTTTTCTCAAATCCACAGAAAATTTTTGACACTTTATTGGTTGTAAAAAGTAGTTTAGAGACAGATCCGGGAATAGTATTTTGTTCCTGCAAAAACACAGGTCCTTTAAAGTAAAAAAACGATATCAGAGATACATAGCCTCCGAACACGAGCATGGGATAATTTTTTCTATCTAACGGACTTGATTTTAAGTAAAAAATAAATCCACTGATAAAAAAAGCAAATAAAGCTTTAAATTTTGAAAAAAAGCTTTTACCTCTAAATCCATACAAAGGAACTTGTATGAAACTAATCCCTAAATCTTTGCAAATGTTTTTTTCAGGACCTCTACTAGTTCCAATCCAAATAATTTTAAAACCTTCCTCGATAAACTTTTGCGCTACCCTTTTAGCAGGAAATACGTGTCCTCCTGTGCCCCCAGCAACAATAAATATAGTTTTCGGACTAGCCACTCATCACCTTACCTTCAATTTTTGAGTTTTCATTTAACTCTAAATTGATTCTAAAAAGTAAAGCTATTAAAGCAAACATGAGCATCAAGTTTGTTCCCCCAAAGCTAATAAAAGGTAACGTCAGTCCCTTCGTAGGAAGCATACCACTAGAAACTCCTATGTTTATAAAAACGTGAAATGCAATGCAAATACCTATCCCATAAGAAATATAAGATTCGAAAAATTTATTTTGTATTCTTGAATTTCTTCCTAAAGAAAACGATTTAAAAATTAAATATCCATATATTGAGATCAAAAATATACAAAAAATTAATCCCAACTCTTCGGCAATAATTGCAAAAATAAAATCTGTTTGGGCGTCTGGTAAATAATGATATTTTTGTAAACTTTCTCCTAAACCTACTCCAAATAGATCTCCTCTGCTAAAAGCAATTAAAGCTTGAGATAATTGATAACCGCTTTCTCCATAAGCACTCCAAGGATCAACAAAACTTAGAATTCTTTGCATTCTCCAGGGTACTAAAATTATCATGCTTACGAAAACCATTGAGCCCATAAATAAAATTATAGACATTTGTTTTAAGGGTGCTCCTGCAATGAACATTATTATTAAAGATATTAAAAAAATCACTGCTGAGGAGCCTAGATCAGGTTCAAGCAAAACCAGTGCAATTGCTAAAACAACAACTAAAACAGGTTTCCAAAAACCTATCCATTTTTCTTTAAATTCAGTCATTCTTCTGTAACAGTAAGATGATATATAAACTATCAAAGAAAATTTCATTAGTTCCGATGGTTGAAACGAAAACCCAAATAATCTTATCCACCTTGAGGCGCCATTTGCTTCATATCCTATAAAAGGAATAAACACTAAGGTAAGTAAAAAAAAGGAAAACAAAATTAGCCCTATATCTATGGTTTTCCAAATTTCCAAAGAAAATCTAAACACTATTAAACCAACAAAAAATGCAACTACCAGTTTGAGAATATGATTTAACGCCATGGATAACGAACCATCTGTTAAAGGAATTGTTACAGAGGCAACCATTACAATCCCTAATAGGCTTAAAAAAATCACACTAACAAAAATACCAAAATCCAAATCTGAAAATTTAAGATCTCTATAGAATTCTCCGAAAATAATTCTTTGGAGCTTAGACTGTTTAAGCGTCTCTCTCATTTAAAATGAATTGTTTAAACTTGTTACCCCTATCTTCAAAATTTTTAAACATATCAAAACTTGCACATGCTGGCGAAAACAAAACTTTGGTATCGGGCTTAGACACTTTTAGACATAAAGAAACTACCTCTTCGAAACTGTCAGCAGTCAATTTATTAAAATCACTCAATTCGTCAATTATTAGATTTTTATCTTCTCCATAAATAATAACTCCATAACAATTTTTTTTTATTTCTTGTGCCAACCTTGAGAAATCAGCTCCTTTACTTTGCCCTCCGCATATTAGAAAAATCTTTTCATCCCCTTTGATTGAGTTAATTGCAGCTAGAGTTGCGCCACAGTTTGTAGCTTTTGAGTCGTTTATAAAAATTCTATTTAATTTATCTTTATAAAAAACTTCCATTCTATGCTCAGGTTTGAATTTTTGTTCTTCAAGCTCCTTAAATGAATAATTTAAGCCAATATTATCTAAAGTTGCTTTTACTGCATTAAGATTTGCAATATCAAGATTTACATTTCCGTCAAAATAGTTTGTGAGATCTTTTCTTATATTCTCATCGTCCTTATTACCAATGGATAAATTCGAATTATTGAAAATGGAGTTTTTAATATTTTTATAGTTATCAAATGTTTTATGTCTATCTAAATGGTCTTCTGTAATATTTAAAAGTATTGACAAGTCAGATTTAAGATTATCTGAGATTTCCAAGTGAAAACTAGAAACTTCTATCACAAAATAATCCTTTTTTATGTCAACATAATCTAGGGCCGGTCTGCCTAAATTACCTATAGCTTTTGAGCTAAACCCTTTCAAGGAAATAAATTTTTCCAAAAGAAGAGAAACTGTTGTCTTTCCGTTTGTACCAGAAACTAAGATTATTTTAGAGTCATTATTTTCTATAAAAACTTCTATATCGCTTTTAATACTGATGTTTTTATCTTTTAGTTTTTTTATTAGCTGATGGGATAGATCAAAACCAGGAGAACAAATTACATAATCAATTAATTTTGTATTTATTCTATCCTCTGAAATTAAATTTTCTTTAATTAAAAAATTATTTTTTATATTTTCAGGTAATTCGATGAAATTCCTTGTATCAAATATTTTAAAATTTTTTGTTTTCAAAAAATTTATTGCTGACAATCCTGTCTGTCCTGCGCCTAAAATAAGAACATATTTATCTTCTGAATGCATTTCTAACGCAATCTAAATGATGCCAATGCAATTAAAACTAAAATTAAAGTAATAATCCAAAACCTTACAATTATTTTTGGTTCAGCCCATCCAGAAAGTTCAAAATGATGATGGATTGGAGACATTTTGAAAACTCTTTTTCCTGTCAATTTAAAAGAGGTCACTTGAATGATTACTGAAAGGGCCTCAATTACAAAGACGCCTCCCATAATGGCTAATATTATTTCTTGTCTTAAAATTACAGCCATACCACCTAAAGCAGCTCCGAGGGATAATGAACCTACATCGCCCATAAATATTTGAGCCGGGTAAGTATTGAACCAAAGAAACCCAATACCTGCCCCAATTATCGTTCCACAAATAATGAGTAATTCTTCCGTACCCGGTAAATAAACAATATTTAAATATTCTGCAAAAATAATATTTCCAGAAATATAAGCAATGATACCAAGGCCTCCTGCAACCATAACCGAAGGCATAATAGCTAGTCCATCTAAACCATCGGTTAGATTCACAGCGTTACTTGTTCCAATGATCACAAAAACAGAAAAGAAAATAAAAAAGATACCTAGATTTAAAGCAAAATCCTTCAAAAAGGGAAGAAATAAACTAATTTCCTGTGGTATCGAATGAGAAAGGTAAAGATAGGTAACAATGATTGATGCAAATAATAGTTGCCAGAATATTTTCATTTTTGCTGAAAGACCATCGCTTGAATTGAACTTAAGCTTTAAGTAATCGTCTAAGAAACCAAGAGTTCCGAAAGAAATGATCAAAAAAATCATTACCCAAAGATACCTATTCCCAAAATCGCCCCAGCATAAACAAGAAAAAGTTACTGCAGCTAAAATTAAAATTCCCCCCATAGTTGGAGTGCCTTTTTTTTCATAATGTTTTTCTGGTCCTAATTCTCGAATTACCTGACCAAAATTCCTTTCCTCTAAAAAAGAAATGAAATATTTACCGAATACGAGACAAAAAATAAGGGAGGTTAAGGTCGCAAGAATTGCTCGAAATGTAAAATAATTAAATATACGGAAAGGCCCATAACTTTCGGCTAATAAATCTAGAAAAGGTAAAAGCATATCAAGCAAGTTTTATAACTGATTCCATTTTAACTGATCTTGATGCTTTAAATAGAATTAAAGTATCTATTCCAAAAAAACCTTTAACATGCTTTTGTACCTCACTTTTTAAAATATATTTTATTTTTTTGTCAGTAATTTTAGATTCAAAATCAACGCAAAAAATTAGATCAAAATAACTCAGTGATTCTTTTATTACAGAATCATGAAGTTGAGTAGAATTTACCCCTAGCTCTCCCATTTTACCCATTACACAGATTTTCTTTTTGAAATTAAATTTAGAAATTTCTTTAAATGCAGCAGAAAAAGAATCAGGATTTGCATTATATGAATCGTCAATAATAGTAGTTTTTTTGGGACCAATTTTTTGTTCCATCCTTCCAGGAACTTTAATGATTTTTTTTATATTGTCCTTTAATTTATTTTTCTCCAGTTTTGGAATTACTTGATTTAAAGCGGCTTCGATGATTTTAATAGATGCATCAAAATTTAAATCGAAAATTCCTTTTTTATCGTTTGTTAAAAAGATTAAATTTTTCCCTTTCGCTTTTTCAAGAAGAATTTTTTTAAACTTATCATGTGCCCTGACAAGGCAAAATCCAGTTTTATGAACATTTTTAAAAAGTTCCGATTTTTCGTTTGCAACACCTTCAAGATTTGTAAGAAATTCCAAATGAGAACGACCTAAATTGGTAATTAATCCATGATGGGGTTTAAGTAATTTAGATAAAGCATCAATTTCTCCAGGAAAATTTGTTCCTATTTCAAATACAGCATAGTGATGACTTGATTCTAATTCCAATAAAGAAAAATAGAGTCCAAGTTCGTTATTCCAGTTTTTAGGAGACTTAAAAACTTTTTTTTCACCAAAAATATGACTCAAGATTAAAAACGATATTTCTTTTGTTGAAGTTTTTCCATTGCTGCCAGTTATGGCAAATATAGTGCCCTTAAAATTTTTCCTTATTTGTTCAGCAAGCTTTTTTAAGAAAATGAGATTATTTTCTGTCTTTAAATAACTTATTTTGAAACCTAAATCTCTCTCAGAGACTATCGAACTTGCGCCTTTAGAAATGGCCTCTTCTATAAAATCATGACCATCAAAATTTTCCCCTTTCAAAGCAAGAAATAAATCACCCTTTTTTAAAGTTCGCGTATCAGTAGATATTCTATTAAAAACTAAATCTTCACCATATAACTTAGAGTTTGTTATTTTTACAATCTTTGAAAGCTTTTTATCTAATAACATCTCTCAATTTCTGGATAATTTTCTTGTCACTAAAAGAGTATTTTTTTCCTTCAATTTCTTGAAAATCTTCATGTCCTTTTCCAGCAATAAGTAAAACAGAATCTTTTTTTGCAGATTCTAATAAGTTATACCCCTTCTTAATAGCCTCTCGTCTATCCAAGATAAAATGGGTTTGAGATATTTTTTTTAATCCTTTCATTATATCTTTTTTAATTTTAAGAGGATCTTCCCACCGAGGATTATCATTCGTGATTATTAATTCATTTGAATATTTTTCTGCTATCTCTCCCATTTTTGCTCTTTTCCCTTTATCTCTATCTCCCCCGCAACCAAAAATAGAAATGACGTCTCCATAATGAGCTGAATTGACTTCACTTAATATCGTTTCGAGAGCAACAGGAGTATGAGCATAATCAATTACACAATATTTTCCTTTAAGAACCTCTATTTTTTCGAATCTCCCCAAAGGACTTAATATATTTTTAATATTTTTTAGATTTATTTTTAACTTTGAGATTAATGCTAAAGATAGAGCCATTGCTAAATTAATTTGCATAAAATTTGAATTTGAGTAATTTTTTAAGTTGTAAGTTTTTTGGTCGTGATGAAGTACACTTTTTTCATCGAAAAAAAAGTCGACATTTTTTTGTTTTGAGGAAAATGAAAAAAAATTGCTATTTATTTTCTTTATCTTTTTACCTAAAGGGGTGTCGACATTAATTAGACAAGATTCAAAAGCATTATCCAAAAAAAAACTCTCTTTAACTCTTGAATACTCTTTCATAGATTTATGATAATCCAAATGATCTCTACTAATATTTGTAAAACATCCAAAATTGAAGTCTAGTCCTTCAACTCTTTTTTGATGAATAGCATGAGAAGAAACCTCTAAGATAACAGACTTATAATTTTCAACAGATAAATTAGAAATAAATTGGTTCAAAAAAAACGTATCAGGAGTAGTTAATTCTGAAAAGAAGATTTCTTTTTTTTTATTTTTAACTGAACTCAGCAAAGCCGATCTAAAATTGCTTTTTGTAAATATTTGGTGGAGGAAATAAGAGACTGACGATTTCCCATTTGTACCAGTAATCCCAAAAACTTTAAAATTTTTTGAGGGTTCTTCATAAAAGATATTAGAAATCTCACTAAGCTTATTTTTTACATTTGGAAAATATCTTATTAAAGAATGTTTATTCTTTTGGTCTTTGTCACTCGAAATAATTAATTGAGCGCCTTTTGAGATTGCGTCAGAAACGTATTCCAAATTTTTTTTTGAATCTTCAGAAATGCTTATAAAAATATCATTCTTTTTTATAAATTTTGAATTTAATTTTATAGATTTGCATCCAGAATTCTTTTTTAATTCCAAAATTATAGAAATCAATTCATCAAAAGTCATAATATCCTTCTTTTTGACTAATCTTATTTATAAAATTTGCAAACAAAGGTGCGGCAACATCTCCACCTCCGTTTTCATTAACTTGCGAGTCTCTAATAATTACTCCCACTATTAAGTTTTTTTGATTTAAAGATGCCTGTCCAACAAAAAGAGCGTTTAATGATTGCTCTTCATAGCCAAGTTTTCCAATTTTTTTTACAGTGCCGGTTTTGCCGGAAATTTTTATTCCTTTGACTTGAGCTCGTCTACCAGTTCCTTCATTAACAACAGCTGTTAACATTTTTTCCATTTTTAAAGATAATTCAACTGGAATAACTTGCTCATGCTCATCAAGAGCTGTATCAAATATTAAACTCAATGGCTTTGACTTGCCTTGAGAGTACAAAATTGAATAGGAACTTACTAGCTCTAACAAAGTAGTCTGCAACCCATAACCGTAACACAAACTCACTTTGTCTCTTTTACTCAATTTATTAATTGGTGGGAGGTATCCTTCCCTCGTAGAAATAAAAATTTCATTCATGTATTTACCGAATCCCATTTTATGAAAACCATTAACAATAGTTTTGGCTTCAAATTTATCGCATAGTTTTATCATCCCAACGTTACTCGAATTAGATATTATTTGAGATAAATTTTGAGTTCCATAATCTTTAAAATCCTTTGTTATAAAACCTTCATAATCAATAAATCCTGGACTAGTATTTATTAGTTCATTCTCAATAGAACTGTCGTTTTGCAAAACTGCAGCCATGATTATTGGTTTAACCGTTGATCCTGGCTCAAACAAATCGGTAGCGGCTTTATTTTCAAGAGTTCCAATCATAATTTTTTTTCTGTCATTTGGATCAAAGCTCGGATAATTAGACATAGCAAGAATTTCAAAACTTTCAGGATCGATAACTACCATCGATCCTGAATTTGCATTATGCTCCTCTACGGTCTTTGCAAGTATTGAGTAAGCTTCAGACTGTAAATCTGCATCCAACGTGAGACGAATATCTCTTCCATGAGAAGGATTTTCTATTGAGGTTTTTATTGTTTTATTTTTTCTAGTTTTTAAATTATTTTTTTTTCCATTTGCTCCTGTAAGTAATGAATTAAGACTTAATTCAATTCCTTGGATTCCTGAATTATCAAAAGTGTTTACAACTCCAACAATTTGTGAAAAAGGCGCTCCCTTAGGATAGGTGCGAGTATATTTTTTATAGCCTACAATTCCTTTGATTTTATGGGTTTTAATTTTTAAAAATGTTTCAACAGATGCATTTCTTTTTAGAACCAAATACTTTTTGTCTCGCTTGGAAATTCTAGTTTTTAGTCGTTTTGATTCTATCTTCAAAAGAGAAGATATTTTTGAGATCTCATCAGGATTAAAAGAAAATTTACCTATTTCCAGCCCTATTTCATAAGAAGGAATATCCTCAGCTAATATTTCTCCATTTCGATCTGTAATCTTTCCTCTTCGAGCCAAGATATCTGTTGACCTTTCCGAAATAGATACAGATTTTTTTATTGCAATTTCAGATTGATATTTTTCAAGAAAATAAAATCTTACTGGTAAAGAAAGTAACAGTAAAAAAACTATCGACCATATAGTTAATTCTCTGTACTTATTAGTAAATTCAAAATGCAAATCAATCTATCTGCCTTTTAACAAAGGAAGGAATGTCTAAATAATCTGATGATGGAGTCTTTTTTTCAATGGTTTCAAAATCAGTTATTGGTTTTACTTTAGTACCTGAAGCATTAGAAACCTTAAATCCAAATGGATCATCTGCGAGAGAGCCTTTCTTTTGTTTTGCATCTCCTAAACCAGTTGCCACGATTGTAACTTTTAAATCTCCAGCTTCCATGGATTTATCAATAGCAACCCCGGGAATTATTAAAGCTCCTTCCGAAGAGAATTGATTTACTTGTTCGAGAACTTTATCTATCTCTTTCATTCCTATTTTATCTTTGGCAGATATATTTACTAAAACACCTTTCGCATTTTCTAAATTTATATCTTCTAGTAAAGGACTTCCAACTGCAGAAGAAGCCGCCTCAATGGCTCTGCTAGGTCCACTAGCTATACCTGTTCCCATCATTGCAGTGCCCTTCTCAGACATTACAGCTTTAACGTCTTGAAAATCTACATTGATCGTACCTACATTGGTAATAATATCTGAGATTCCTCTAACAGCACCAAGAAGTACATCGTTGCCATGAGCAAAAGCATCTTGAAAATCAATATCATCCCCAAAAACTTCAGCTAATTTTTGGTTTGGAATTGTTATTAAAGAATCAACTTCGTCTCTAAGAGCTTTAATACCATCATCCGCAACTTTGTCTTTCCTTTCTAAATTAAGAGGTTTTGTTACAACTGCTACAGTCAAAGCCCCTACCGATTTTGCTACCCTTGCAATTATTGGTGAAGCGCCAGTTCCAGTTCCTCCTCCCATTCCAGCTGCAATGAAAACCATATCTGAACCTTCTAATAAAGCTTCAATTCTTTCGTAGTCATCTAAAGCAGTATCTCTTCCAATATCAGGATTTGCTCCCGCACCTTGTCCAGAGTTACTGATTTCTCCCAAGCAATGTTTTACTTCAGCAACGCTTGCATCAAGAGCTTGACTGTCAGTATTAATTGAGATGGTTTCAACATTTTCCAATCCACTTTTTACCATATGATCAACTGCATTTCCTCCGCATCCACCAACTCCTATGACTTTGATTAAAGCTCCTAAGTTGTTACCTTTTTCAACTACTTTCCAGTTCATAATTACCTCCTAAACTAAAAATTATTTTGAATCCATTTAAAAGCTTTATTAAATAAGCCTTTTTCTCTAATAAAAGCAAAATCTACAAATTCCTCTTCAGTAACTTTTTGACCATATAAAATTAAACCTGTAGAAGTAGAATAAACAGGATTTTTTAAAATATCTGACAAACCTATCAGTCCCTTAGGTTTGCCAACTCTGACAGGGACCTGAAAAATTTCTTCACCTAGTTGAGATATCCCTTCAATTTTTGAGGCTCCACCCGTTAGTACGATTCCAGCTGGCAAATATTGTGAAAGGTCATTAATTTCTAATCTTTGTCTAATCATCTGAAAAATTTCTGCATATCTATGTTCAATAACATCCGCTAGTGCCTGTCGAGAAAAAACTTTATCGCTTCTCCCATTTATAGATGGAGT
>CABZRA010000001.1 GCA_902527995.1 uncultured SAR86 cluster bacterium | reverse complement strand
TTCATCTAGCACTCTTTGTATAAAACTATCGGGTAAAAAACCAGCCATTTACAATTGTTCCCTCATGAAAGACTCTAATATTAATTTGGCAGCATAGCCATGAGAATCGTCCAGATTTCCTATGTTATTATTTTTTTGATCAATTTTGAATTCCAGTGAAGTAAAGTTCTCATCATGAAAATAAACATCCGCATTTATTTGGGTTGCAATTTTTTTTGAAAACTTTTCTATTACTCTGCACATTTTATTTTTAGAACCATCTTTATTAAAGGGCATGCCAAAAATAATTTTATTTATATCCCACTCTTCACAAATATCTGAGATCTTTTGTATGAGTTGTGTTTTTTCTTCGTAAGAAAAAGAAAAAAAATTTGCAGAAGTTTTCGTCAAAGTGTTTCCTATTGCAAATCCAACATTTTTAGTTCCGTAATCTATTCCTAAAAGTTTAATTGTCATATCTTTGGAGCACCAAAGTTCCAATCTCTAATAATCGTAATTTCGCTAAACTCTTCCATTGATTCATTAAAAGGCTTAAAGGGTGACGCCATCTTGAGTATTTCTATAGCCACATTATCCAGAATTTCTTCTCCAGAAGATTTTATGAGTTTATAGTTGATAAGCTCACCGTCAGAATTCAATGTCGCTGAAAGTCTTAAAGAAATTGGATTGGGATGTATCAAATATTTTTTAAAAGAAGAATTTCCTATACTTTCTATTTGTCTTTGCCATGCGCTTACATATAAATTAGCGGCAGTATCAATCTTTTTTTCGGTTACAAGTTTTTTTGAATATTCTAAATTATTTTCTGAAGACACGGATCCAAAATTGTTATGAGTTGTGTCTTGGTTAATTTGTGCATCTAGTTCTTTGAATTTAGAAAAATTCAGATTGATGCTTACAAAATTAGTGTCATTACTATTGAATGTAGAAATAAAACTTAATCCCGTTAAAAAAAAGAAGTGAAGGCCAAACGAAATAAAAAGAAAAACATAAATTTTAAATTTCATAAATCTAAATCGCTCAACTGATCAACAAAAACCTTTGCTAGATTTTCTTCTGTTTGATCAAATAATTCTCTGAAACACGTTGGACAAGTTATATTAATTTCGGTCAAAAAACCTCCAACGATGTCTAAGCCAGCAATAAATATACCCTGTTTAAGAAGATCATCTTTGATAAAATTGGCTATCTCAATATCTCTCTCATTCAGTGGTTCAGTCTTAGCCGTACCACCTATAGCTAAATTTCCTCTGAAGTCTCCATCAGGCGGCATTCTCAAAACAACTGATTTAGGTAAGTTGCCATTGATCAATAGAATTCTACGATCTCCAGAATAAACGTCGTCAATAAATTTTTGCATCATTATCATTTCGGAGCTATTCACACTAAATTGTTTTAAAACTTTAGAACTATTTTCAGGAGTTACTATTTCTATTCCATCTCCACCCATCAAACCTAGAGGTTTCAACACAATTTTTTTATGAATGTTTATGAATTCTTCCATTAATGTTTTATTAGAAGTGACAATAGTGTCGGTTATTAAATCCGGATAATTCAAAATAGATAATTTTTCATTAAATGTTCTTAAACTTGAGGGTTTATTAATAACTTTTAACCCTTGATTTTCTGCTGCCTCAAGGACATACGTATTGTTGATAAAATTCATATCAAATGGTGGATCCTGTCTCATCAAAATTAAGTCCAAAGATGTCAACTCAATTTTTTGAAGTGATTGCAAATCGAACCATTTATTTTCATTCATAAAGACATTAACTTTTTGGCACATTGCCATCGGTGTTTGATTTGAAAAAAATAAATCGTCCTTATTAATATAAAAAAGTTCTTTATCCTGATTTTGTAATTCATGCATCAAAAGCAAAGTTGAATCTTTTGTAAAATTAATCTCTGAAATTGGATTCATGACTATTCCAATTTTATTCATTCAAATTGCTCCGCTTAAAACCTTCAACATTGATAATACTACTATTGGCATTGATTCGGTTTTAATTATTAAATTACCGCAGTTGACGCCAGTAAATTTTTTTTGTGTCAAAAAACTTTCTTCTTCAGAAGAAAATCCACCTTCTGGGCCAATAACTAAATCAATAGAAGAAAATTCTTTTATGTCTCCGATAAAAAGTTTTGATCTGGGATCTAAAAAATATCTAGATTCATTATTTGAATTCTCTGCCCATTGTTCTAACTTCATTTGAGAGATTTTTGGTATCCAATTTAATCCAGATTGTTCACAAGAACTTGAAGATATCGAATTCCACCTTGTAACTTTTTCTTCATTTAAATTACGCAATTTAGTTCTACTTGTTATAAGAGAAGTTAATGACTTAACTCCCATTTGAGATGAATCTTTCACAACTTTATCAAAATTTCTTATATTCGATACCCCTAAGTTAATTTCCGGAAAAATTTCAGTTTCTTGATTTATTTTTTCATTAAGTCTTATTGATAATTCATCACGACCAAAATATTCTATTACTCCAATCGAAGTTTTTCCTTTGCCATTGAAGATTTCGACCTTGTTCCCTTTGTTTAGTTTAAGAACTTTTAAATGATTGAATCCTTTAGCAGTTAATTTTATTTTAGAATTTTCTCTAAGTTCTTTAGGATAATATATCCTTGGTATTCTCATTCGGTTATTATTCATAATCTCGACAAGAATTAAAATATGACGAAACTTATATTAGTTCGACACGGGGAAGCATCTGCTTCTTGGGAAGAATCTTCAGACCCTGGATTGAGTAATTTAGGGGTTACTCAGGCTTTAGAATGTGCTGATACTTTATTCAAGTTTGAAGATATTGAAAATTTTGATTTGATAAGTAGTCCCTTGAAAAGAGCCATAGAAACTGCTGAAAAGTTAAAAACAAAACTTAATAAACATCTATCAATTGATCCTGCCTTTGCTGAGATTCCATCTCCTGGGGTTTCTTTTAAAAATCGGCAAAAATGGTTAAAAGAGATTTTTAATAAAAATATAGACGAACTTGAAAATCCTCAAAAAAATTGGCGTGACAAAATAATTTCAGAAATTAAAAAAATTGAAAAACCAACAATTATTTTTTCCCATTTTATGGTGATAAATACTATAGTAGCTCATATAGAAAATAATGCATCTATGGTCTGCTTTTATCCAGATAATTGTTCAATAACTGAATTAAATAAAAGGGGAAATAAATTTGATTTATTGAGATTAGGAAATCAACTATCTTCAATAATTAACTAGAAATGGCAGCAAACGAAGAAAAAAAAACCCTGAAATATCAAGTAGGACTCTCAATGAGAAGGTATTTTAAAAATTTGGACGGGAACAAAGCAAAAGATGTCTTTGAGATGGTTATGAAAGAAGTTGAAAAACCTCTACTAGAAGAAGTAATGATTCATTGTAATTGGAATCAGTCTGAAGCAAGTAAAATGTTAGGCATAAACAGGGGAACTCTTAGAACAAAATTAAAAGCCCACAAACTTATTTAGTAATGTCAAAAAACTCTTCCATAAAAATACGAAGAGCTTTGCTAAGTGTTTCAGATAAAACTGGCATTATAGAGTTAGCTAAATTTTTGCAAAAAGAGAATGTTGAAATTATTTCTACCGGAGGCACTCTACGACATTTAAAGGAAAATAATATTGAGGTGACAGATATTGCATCTTTTACTGGATCTCCGGAAATGATGGGAGGAAGAGTCAAAACTTTACATCCTAAAGTTCACGCAGGAATCCTATCTAGAAGGATTCAAGATAAAAATGAAATAGAGAAAAATTCTATAGAGGAAATTGACCTTATAGTAGTCAATCTATACCCTTTTGAAAAAACAATTTCAAAGCAAAGCTCTTTGGAAGATGCAATTGAAAATATAGACATAGGTGGTCCTGCAATGACCAGAGCTGCAGCAAAAAACTTTTATCATGTAGCTGTAATATCTTCTCCAAACGACTATGAAAACTTTAAAAATGAGTTTGTAAAAAATAAAGAAATTTCTTATGAAACTAGACTGATGCTTTCTAAAAAAGCTTTCAGCTTAATTTCACATTATGATCTAGCTATTTCAGATTATCTTGAGACGCTAGGTCAAAATGACTTTCCTAACTCTATTTTTGGAAAATTTAGTAAAACTGACAAGTTGAGATATGGGGAGAATCCACATCAAAAAGCAGCATTTTATTTAGATAACAATAAAGAATCATCTGGGATTTCGTCAGCTGTTCAAATGCAAGGAAAAGAACTTTCTTACAATAATATTTCGGATACAGACGCTGCCATAGAATGTGTTTCTAATTTTTCTAAGCCTACTTGTGTAATAGTGAAGCATGCTAATCCTTGTGGAGTAGCTTCCTCTGAAAATATTTTAGACGCTTATAAAAAAGCATTCGCTTGTGATCCAAATTCAGCTTTTGGAGGAATCATTGCTTTTAATAGGGAATTGGACGAAAAAACATCTAATTTTTTAAAGGATAATCAATTTATAGAGGTCTTGGCAGCACCGAAATTTACAAATGGTGCATTAAGGTCTTTTCAAGATAAAAAAAATGTCAGATTATTAGAAATCAAAAATTTAAAAAAAAGCGACTCAGGCATGCAATTTCATTCAGTAAATTCTGGCCTACTCCTTCAAAGCATCGATACAGGAGAAATTGATGTAAATGACTTAAAAACTGTTTCGAAAAGAATTCCAAATCAAGATGAATTAACTAATTCTCTTTTTGCCTGGAAAGTTTGTAAATATGTTAAATCAAACGCAATTGTTTACGCCTTTAATAACCAAACCTTAGGAATTGGTGCTGGGCAGATGAGCAGAATAGATAGTGCAGAAATTGCAGTAAGAAAAGCTAATAAAGCAGGATTTAATTTAAAAGACTCATGTATGGCCTCAGATGCCTTCTTTCCATTCAGAGATAGTATTGATGAAGCTGCAAAAAACGGAATTTCATGTGTTATTCAGCCTGGAGGTTCTATCAGAGACGAAGAAGTGATTTCAGCTGCTGATGAAGCAAACATGATAATGATTTTTACTGGAATGAGACATTTTAGACACTAAATGAAAGTTCTAGTGATTGGTTCTGGTGGCAGAGAACATGCGCTTGCATGGAAACTATCTCAAAGTGAATTGTGTACAAAAATATATGTGGCTCCGGGAAATGCTGGCACAGAGGAAGAGCCTAAAACAGAAAATGTTGATTTAAAAGCAGAGGATTTGCAAGGATTACTATCGTTTGCAAAAAAACAAGAAATAGACCTAACTATAGTTGGTCCTGAAGCGCCACTAGTCCTGGGCTTAATTGATCTATTTGAAGATAATAACTTACTCTGTTTGGGGCCAAATAAACTTGCCGCGCAAATGGAAGGTTCAAAAATCTTTATGAAAGACGTTTTGAAGAGAGCGAACATTCCAACCGCTGACTACAAAGTCTTTTCTGATCCCTTAATAGCAAAAAAATTTATTGAAAATTGTGATATTCCTATTGTCCTTAAAGCGGATGGACTCGCCGGAGGTAAAGGAGTGATTGTTGCTTTTTCTAGAGAAGAAGCCTTGGAAGCTTTAAATTCTTTGATGGTCGCCAAAAAATTAGGCTCCGCGGGGAATAATTTAGTTATTGAAGAGTTTTTGAATGGTGAAGAGGCAAGTTTTATTGTCCTCTGTGATGGAGAGAATATCGTGCCTTTAGCGAGCTCTCAAGATCACAAACAAAGAGACGAGGGTGACAAAGGTCCTAATACAGGAGGGATGGGTGCTTTTTCACCTACTCCTTTAATTACCGAGGAATTCAATAAAAAAGTCCTTTACGAGATAATTCAGCCTACTTTGAACGAGCTTAAAAGAAGAAACATAGTATATAAAGGTTTCTTGTATGCTGGCTTAATGATTGATGGGGAGGATATTAAAGTTTTGGAATATAACTGCAGATTTGGAGACCCTGAGACACAACCAATATTAATGAGAATGAAAAGTGATTTTTTAGATTTATGTTTTAAGGCTGCAAGTAAAAAATTGCAAAATCAATCCATTGAGTGGGATGATAGGTTCGCATTAGGAGTTGTTATGGCTTCTGAAGGATATCCTGAAAATTATAAAATAGGATTCCCAATATCTGGAATTTGCGAAGAAAGTTCATCTGTCAAAGTTTTTCATTGTGGAACAAAAAAGGAGCTAAATGAAATTCGTTCTAACGGGGGTAGAGTTTTGTGCGTGACTGGTCTAGGCGATGATTTGAATGATGCCTATGAAATAACTTACAAAGCAACATCGAAAATAAATTGGGAAGGTTCTTTTTACAGAAAGGACATTGGTAAAAGAAAACAATAATTTTTTTAATCAAGTATTTTTTTTAAAGCTTCTCCTGGACTAGGTTCTCTCATCAAACTCTCTCCGATTAAAAAACTATGTATGCCCTGCTCTTTTGATGACAGGATATCTTCTTTTGAATTTATTCCACTCTCTGAAACCACGGTGATATCTCTGGGGATCTTTTTGGATAACTTTAAAGATAAATTTTTATCGACCTCAAAGGTTGTTAAATCTCTATTATTGATCCCAACCAAGGTAGGGCTTATTGATAAGGCCCCTGTGAGTTCCTTTTCGGAGTGAACTTCTACTAAGATATCTAGATCTAATTCTTGAGCCAACTGTGAAAAATCTTTTAGTTGCATTATGTCTAACGCAGCAACAATCAAAAGAATACAATCTCCTCCATAAGCCTTTGTTTCATATATTTGATAGGGGTCTATTATAAAATCTTTTCTTAAAATAGGCAGTTCACATGAATTTCTAACGGTCGCTAGATACTCTAGTTTTCCTTGAAAAAAAGGTTCATCTGTCAAAATACTCAAACACGTCGCTCCATTGGTCTCATATTCTTCAGCAATTTTTTTTGGGTCAAAATCCTCTCTAATAAGACCTTTGCTTGGAGACGCCTTTTTTATCTCAGCTATAATTGCAGTCTCCTCTTTAAATACTTTTTCTGAAATTGCACTTACAAAAGCTCGTTTAGAATATTTTTCAAAATCCTCCTCTAAAGAGGAAATCTGTCTGTAAGAAATCGACTTTTTTACAGTTTCTT
Source organism: uncultured SAR86 cluster bacterium (assembly GCA_902527995.1). Taxonomy (GTDB): domain Bacteria; phylum Pseudomonadota; class Gammaproteobacteria; order Magnimaribacterales; family AG-339-G14; genus AG-339-G14. The sequence continues at coordinate 80,270 of CABZRA010000001.1, read as the reverse complement.
TTGTAGTTTCTATTATTTTGCTAAGTTGATTCATCAAATTTATTTGAAAAAGATATCAATTCCTCTAACTTTTTTTGAGCTTTCCCAGATTCTAAAACATTAATTGCAATCTCAAAGGCTCGAGAAAAATTATCCGTCTGTCCAGAGACATAAATTACCGCAGCTGAATTCAGAGCAGTAATATCTTTACCAGACAAAAAATTGTCATTTTGAAAAGTCGCTTTAATGAGCTTTAAACTTTCAATAGGTGAACTTATTTGTAAATCCTTCAAATTATTTTGATGAATATCAAAAGCTTTTGGGTCAATTTCATATTCCTTGATATTATCATTATCCAATTCGGCTACTAAGGTTTTGTCGACCGTACTAATCTCGTCTAATCCATCATTGGAATGGAACACCATCGCTTTATGGGCGCCAAGATTTTTTAAAGTCTCTGCGACAGGAAGAATCCACTTAGAATCGTACACCCCTAGACTTTGCCTTTTTGCATTGGCCGGATTGGTAAGGGGCCCAAGTAAGTTAAAAATCGTTTTATTTGCTATTCGTTTTCTTGCAGGCATGACATATTTCATTCCGGGATGAAAATTTTGAGCAAAAATAAAGCCAATACCTATTTTCTCTATACATTTTGCGACTTGGTCAGGCGATAAATTTAAGTTTAAGTTAGCCGCTTCAAGAAGATCAGCACTTCCACTTTTTCCAGTCGCTGTTCTGTTGCCATGTTTGGCAACTTTGACCTCAGCCGCTGCTGCAACAAAGGCCGCAGAAGTAGATACATTCATCATGCTTTTACCTAATCCTCCTGTACCACAGCAATCAACTAAACGATTATCAGTTTTTACGTTAACTTTTATACTGGAATTACGCATAGCTAAAACTGCGCCAGTTAACTCATCTGAGGTTTCCCCTTTTTCAGAAAGATTAATTAAGAAATCTTCTATTTTTTGATCGGGTACTCTCCCTAGAAAGATGTCTTGGATGATGTTTGCTGATTCCTCTTGGGATAAATTACCTGAAGGTACTTTTTTAATTAGTTCTAGAGAATTCATTTACTGTCAAGAAAATTCAAAAGGATTTTTTTTCCATTTTCTGTTTTGATTGATTCGGGATGAAATTGCACTCCTGAAATATTAAATTCTCTGTGTTGAATACCCATAATTACTCCATCTTCTGATTTTGCATTAACCATGATTTCGTCTGGCAAAGAATTGGGGTCTATTGTCAAAGAATGATAACGAGTAACAGAAAAATTATTTTCTATTTTAGAAAAAAGAAAATTTGAGTCATGATCAATTTTTGAAAGCTTTCCATGCATGGGTTTAGGGGCTTTAACAATTTTTCCTCCAAAAGCTTCACCTATAGCTTGGTGTCCTAAACAAACTCCCAGTATTGGAAGATCTCGCTTAAAAGCCTTAATGATATCTAAAGAAATTCCAGCCTCTTTAGGAGCGCAAGGCCCTGGAGAAATCACTAAATATTCTGGATTTAATTCTCTTGCCTCATCAACGCAGATTTCGTCATTCCGATATACTTTTACCTCTTGACCTAATTCACCGAAATATTGAACCAGGTTGTAGGTAAAAGAATCATAGTTATCTATCATTAATAACATTAATCCATCTCCTCTATGGCATTAAAAATAGATTGAGCTTTATTTAAAGACTCCTGATACTCAGATTCTGGGTCAGAATCATGAACGATTCCGCCACCAGCCCTTACTTTTATTATGTCGTCTTGTATAACAGCCGTTCTGATAGCAATTGCCGTATCCATATTTCCTGTCCATGATAAATAACCAATTGCACCTCCATAGATACCTCGACGGTCAGGCTCTAATTCATCAATGATCTCCATAGCTCTTACTTTTGGAGCGCCAGATAAAGTTCCTGCTGGTAGAGTAGCTTTCAAAACGTCTATAGCAGACTGATTTTCTTTTAGATCTCCAATTACGTTAGAAACCAAATGCATCACATGGGAATATTTTTCTATGATCATTTGATCAGTAGTTTCAACACTTCCAGTTTTAGCGATTCTGCCAACATCATTTCTTCCTAAATCAATTAACATCAAATGCTCAGCAATTTCTTTTTCATCATTCCTTAATTTTTCCGAGAGCTCTTTGTCTTCCTCATCGGTTTTTCCTCTTTTAACAGTCCCAGCGATTGGTCTTACAGTTACCTGATTATTTTGAAGTCTCACTAAGATTTCTGGTGAAGCACCGACAATGTGTAGATCATCTATCTTCAAAAAATACATATAGGGTGAAGGATTTAATTTTCTCAACGCCTTATACAAAGATATGGGAGAGCCAGTAAAAGGACTTGAAAACTCTTGACCATAAACTACTTGCATTACATCTCCTTCAAGAATGTAATCTTTGATTGTTTCAACGTTTTTTAAATAATTTTCTTTAGAAACTGAAGAAATAAATTTTATATTATTTTTTTTTGGCTGTAGTTTTTCAGTACTAGGAGACTTTATCTTCTCAAGTATCTCTTCGATTCTAATATAGGCATTTTTTTCGTTGTTCTCGTAATCATTCACAATAATAAATAAACTTTTCTCATAATTGTCATAAACGATAATTTCATTTGAGATCATTAAAGAAATATCGTCATAACCTAATTTTGGCTTCTTTGAAAATCTCAGTTTATTTTCTATAAGTCGAATCGTGTCATAGCTAAAAAACCCAACCAATCCTCCTGAAAAATCTGGTAAACCCTTAATTTTTTCTGTTTGATGTGATTTCATGAATGCATCAATCTCATCTAAAGGATTATCTCCTAAGTTGATCTTATTTTTAGTCGGTATGCCAATAATGGAGTACTTAGCCCATTTCTCTCCTCCTTCAACACTTTCGAAGAAGTAAGAATTATTTTCATCAAGAAACTTTAAATATATCTCTAAAGGAGAAATTCCATCTCCAGAAATATTTTTAAAAAAAGCTTTTCTTTTCATTTTTAAAATCTTTCATTCATAGAGTAAAGCATATTTTTGTGCTAACTCACCCTTATTAGCCTCAATAACAATTTTTGCTTCGTGACAAATTTTTTTCTTTGAAAAAGGCATTCCTTCTTCTAGAACAAAATTTTTCTTTTCATCAATGAAAAGTATATCAATTGGAATGCTAGTATTTTTCATCCACATGCATCGATATTTTGAATCATTCCATAAAAAATGAAGCTCATGATCAGGCTCTAACTTTTTTTGAAACATCAGACCTTTTTTTCTTTCATTTTCACTTGTCAAAAATTTGACACAACTTTTTGAATTATTTTCAAAGGAAAACCCGTCAACACATTTAATGCTATCAATTTCGCTAGCAAGAATTATGTTGATATTAAGATTAAGAAAAATTATTCCTAAAGTTTTTAATAGCATCGGAATAGTTTTTAACATTAAAAATGGCAGATCCAGCAACAAAAGTATCAGCGCCTGCTTTAGAAATCTCAGAAATATTTTTTGAATTTACTCCGCCATCAATTTCCAATCGAGTTGCAATATTTTTTTCATCTATTAATGTTCTAAGGTTTTTTACCTTATCTAACACCTCAGGGATAAATTTTTGACCGCCAAATCCCGGAAATACGCTCATAAGCAGGACCATATAAAGGTTTTCTAAATAAGGATTAATAATGTCAAGTGAAATATCTGGATTTAAAACCAACCCTGGTTTACATCCTAAATCTTCAATTAAAGTTAAAGATTTTTCCGGATCTTCAGAAGCTTCTGGATGGAAAGTTATTGATGAAGCTCCTGAATCAGCAAACATTTTTATTAAATCATCAACTGGTTGTACCATCAGATGCACATCGATTGGACAAGAAATATTATTTTCTCGCAATGATTTACATACCATGGGTCCTACAGTTAAATTCGGAACAAAATGATTGTCCATAACATCAAAATGAATCCAGTCTGCGCCAGCATCTAACACATCCAAGACTTCTTCTCCCAGCCTTGAAAAATCTGCAGATAAAATCGATGGTGCGATTATGTTTGATTGTTTTGGCATACAGAAATTTTACTATTCAGAGATTGCAACGTCTAATTGTTCAAGGTCAATGAGACTATTTATATTTTTTACAAAGCCGTGGAAAACTTCCCCGGTGAGTTGTTCTTGTTTTGCATGGGCTTCTAAAATATCTCTCCATAATTCTTTAGAAGTCGGTTCCTCATTTGGAATAATAGATGGATCAATCAAAGAGATACCTGAATAAGTGAATTCGTTATTTTTTACATCGACACATATTTTAGAATCAATTAAATTAAAATCCCCCTTAAATTCATCATGGTTTTTTATTAGCACCAAATGAGCTTTGCTTTTTAGGTCTTTGGTAACCAATCTACTGAAAGGATAATTTGTCCATAAATCACCACTAAGCAAAATGAAAGGTGAATCATCCAAATAAAATTTTCCTTGGATTAAGGCTCCCCCAGTGTCTAACAAATTCTGCTCTTTAGAGTATTGAATATTTAAATCAAAATTTTTTCCATCTCCAAAGTAATTTATTATTTCTTCTCCCAAATAATGTAAATTTATTACGACATCTGTTATTCCTGCACTTTTTAGCTTTAGTAAATTCCATTCAAGCAAAGGTTTCCCCTTGATCGAAATCAATGGTTTAGGAGTATCATTAGTTAAAGGCTTTAACCTTTCTCCTTTGCCAGCAGCTAAAATAAAAGCTTTCACGAAAAAATTTTGTCCATTTTATTTTCTAGAGGTTCTCGTAGAGAACTTATTGCAAAAGATAAGTTCTCTAGTTCTACATATCTTGAAGACGTTTCAACCAGATAATCAATTAATCTAGGAAAATCTTTTATGCGTTCCTCTCTGCTTAGCTGTTGGTAAACTTGAGACAACTTTCCTAAAATTCTTATTTGCCTTTGAATGCTTGCAAAATCTATAAATTTGACAAGTAACTCAAAGCTAAGTTCTAAACCTAACTTTTTTTTTATTTTTGAAATGTAAATTTTGTACCAATTATGAATTTTTTCTTCAGGCCACTCATAATAAAGATCCTTAAATAATGAGGCTAAATCTAAACCAATAGGTCCTATTAAAGCATCTTGAAAATCTAAAATTCCGGCTTTTTTTGAACTCGTAAAAATTAAATTCCTGCATTCATAATCATAATGGCAAACTACTTTGGGCTGATTTTCGAGTTGACTACATACGAAATTGTAATTTTTTTTTATTTTATGAAGAAGCTTTTCATCTGACAAAGCCAGAAAATTCCTATAAAAGTCTTTTTCAAATAACTCCCAATTCATATCAAAGATTTCTTCATTTAAGGATTTAAGAAAAATATCATCTTTATTCGATGATTGAATTTTAATTAGTTCATTTATCGCCTGTTCATAATACAGATCAGGAGAATTATCTAAATTAAACTGATAAAGATTGTCTCCAAAATCTTCTACAAGAATTAAGCCAAGATTTTCGTCATAAGCAAAAATCTCTGGAACATTAACTTTATTTTTTTTTAAAAATCTCCCTATCGTTACAAACAACGAAACGCTTTCGTCAATACCTGCTGGTACGACCATTAAGATTAAAGACCTTTTTATTGACTTAACTCTAAAAAATTCTCTTTGGCTAGATTCAATTCTTAATTGTGAGGTAGAAGTTATATTGCCAAAGCCACTCTCTTTAAAAGACTTTAAAAGCCAATTATTTTGAGAAACAGATATCTCCAGGCTCAAAAAATCATCCTAGCTATTTTTTGCCTCTTCAGGAGCCGGAATATCTTCAGGAACAAAAAAGTCTGGAGCCAATTGATCAAACGGAACTGACGCATATTTAGAAAAGTCTTTAACTCCGTTATCTGCAAGCAAATTGTCATCGATGCAAAAGTTTCCAGAAAATTCTTTAGAATTTTTGGTAAGAATTACATGCGCTGCGTCTGCCATAATTTCAGGAGTCCTTGAAATTTTTGACATTTCATCTCCTCCTAAAACATTCTGTACAGCTGCAGTTGCTATTGCAGTTCTTGGCCATAATGCATTTACTGCGACTCCTTGCTCTTTGAATTCTTCTGCCATTCCTAAAACACATAAACTCATTCCAAATTTAGCAATTGTGTATGCAACATGATTTGAAAACCAATAAGGCTTCATATCCAATGGTGGTGAAAGATTTAATATATGAGGATTTTCAGCTTTTAATAAAAAAGGTAGGCATTTTTTTGAAGTTAAAAAGGTTCCTCTAGCGTTGATTTGATTCATTAAATCGTATCTTTTCATATCGGTCTGTAACGTGCCCGTAAGCTGTATGGCGCTGGCATTATTTATACAAATATCTATACCGCCAAAATGATCTGCCCCAGTGGAAACAGCATTATCTACTTGCTCCTCTGATCTGATATCACAAATTACTGGAAAAGCTTTTCCTCCGACACTTTCTATTTCATCGGCAGCTGTGTAAATCGTGCCTGGAAGTTTTGGATGAGGTTCGGCAGTCTTTGCCGCAAGAATTATATTTGCTCCATCAGCAGCAGCCCTTTTGGCAATCGCTAAACCAATTCCTCTGCTTGCCCCTGAAATGAATAAAGTTTTATTAGTTAATTTTGTCATTTAATCTCCTATTAAAATTGTATTTTAACCTTCAATAGCATCTAATATCATTACAAACGTAATTTTATTATGTTTAATTTTTCCAAAAAAATAACTTTAATATCAAGATATTATTTTCTCTTCTTTTTAATTATCGTAGGAGGTTTTAGTTTCGGCCAGAAAATAAGTTACTCTGCAGGAAAAATATCTTCTAATTTGGAAGAAAACTTAGTCTTGGAAAACTCTGTTTCAATTCAAATTGATAATTTATCGATCTCAACGGAAAAATTTGTGTTAGATCAAAAAAACCAACAAGGTTATTCTGAATCTCTTTCATTCTTAGTTGAAGAAAACAATTTTTGGGGTGAGGCTGAGAAATTAAACTTTTCTAAGGAAAATATTACCATCAAAGATGTTAGTTTTTCTCTTTGTCCTTGTTTGGAAAAAATTTGGTGGGTTGAGGCTTCAGAAATTTCTTTTAGTGAAGATTCTGAATCAGTTAATTTTAAAGACGCTAAACTGAAAGTTCATGGTAAGACAATTGGTGCATGGCCAAAAGGTTCATTTCCAGCTTCATCTGAGAGGAAAAGCGGTTTTTTACTGCCTGAAATTAACATATCAAATAAATCAGGAATTGATGCATCCATACCTTATTACCTGAACCTAAAAGAAAATTTAGATGCGACATTGGAGCCAAGATATATTTCAAAAAGAGGCTTTGGTATTTCTAATGAATTACGTTATCTAGCTAATACTTTCAACGGAGTAATTAATAGTTCTATTTTGACTAATGACAAAGAATATGAAAAAAATTACAGTAAAAACTCTTTTCGCTGGTCTTTCAACTTTACTCACTCTCAAACATTTAAGGAAAATTCTTTTCTTGAAATTAAATATGCAAATGTTAGTGACACATTCTTTTTAAATGATTTTGGGGGGGATTTTAATGGAACTTCAAAAACTCTCTATTCACCTCAGCAATTAATTATTTCTAGTTTTTCGGATAAACATAAAGCTGTTTTGAAAGTTAATTCATTTAAAATAGTGAATCCATTAGGTGAGAATCAATTTCAGGAACTACCAAAACTTGAGTTATCTTGGTTTGAAAAAAATAAATTCTTTAACTATGGGATAAATTCTTATATATCTTTTTACAGAAAAGGAGGGGCTTTTAACGATTCGAGAAAAGAAAGGCTTGAGAGTTATGATGTCTCTCCATATTTAAATTATTCAACTTATAAAAACTCTCTATTGACAGAAATATCGGCAAAATTAAATCTAAGTAAATTTAATTTAGAAACTTCATCTATTGAAAGAATTCAGCCAGAAATAAAACTAAAGTTTTCTAAAAATTTTATTAAGAAAGATTCTTTAAAAGTTGATTTTTTGAAACCCTATCTTATATTTTCATTTTCGCCCAAAAAAAATCAAAATGGTATACCTTTAATTAATTCTGGAATCTCTTTGCGTCAAAATAGTTTTATATTTAATGATTTAGCGGGTAAAAATTTCTTATCAGAAAAAAAGGATATTATTTTGGGATGGGCTAATGAAATTTATGACTCTAAACGAAAGTTTATAGAATTTAATTTTTCAAAAAAAATTAGTAGTTCGAGAGAAATTAGAATTTTAGACAAAACTTTTATTCTTCCAGAACCGTATGATTTAAAATTTAGCTATTTAACTGATGAAAATTCAGAACTAAATTTAAATTTAAAGATAGATGATGAAAAAGAATTTAATACATTTAACTTTAATTTTGAAAGAAATTTTTCTATTTCTTCTTTTGTATTTAATTATTTTTGGGCAGAGAATATAAATTCATATCTTTTAAACGATTCTGCTAAAAAAAAGCTAAATCAATTAGATGCAGAATTTCGGTTTAATGGAAATTATGAATACAATTTCAGCTCAAAGATTATTTACGATATTGAAAATTCTAATCTGACTAATTTTGTATTAGGTTTAGAATACGAAAATCCAGGACTAAAATTAGGCATGGCTTTAATTCATTCAAAAGAACTTGATTGGGTAAAAGTTTTAAATGAAAACATTTACGACGACTACAATCAGGAAAGTTTTAGAATTTATTTTGAATTAAAGGGTTTGGGCTCGTTGGGAAGACCCATAGATAATTATATAAAAAGAAGAACTTTGAACTAAAATGGTTGTTATGAAATTTATAAAAGTATTGGTTATTTTATTCTTTACCGCCTCAATATTTTCAGAAAAAATTAGTCTTGATCAAATAATTGCAATCGCAGGGGATGGCATAATTATGGAATCCCAATTTTTAGAGGCTAAAGAAACTTATCTTAAAAATTTTAAAGAGGCTAATGTTGATAGGCCGCTACCTCCTGAAAAATTTTTAGAAGAACAGATCTTAGAAAATTTAATTATTCAAGAACTTCAAATCCAAAGAGCTTTTAAAGCTGGAGTGAGAATTAGCGATCAAGAACTTAACGAATCAATGTCCTTACTTGCGGCTAACAACAATTTAAGTTTGATAGATTTTAAAAAAGAAATTGAATCTCAAGGTGAATCCTATGAGAAGCTTAGAGAAGAAGTAAAAAAAGAAATGATTATCGCAAGGGTTCAAAGAGGGATGGTTGGTCCTAAAGTATTTATTTCAGAGCAAGAATTAAATAATTTTATTAACTCTACAGATGGACAAAATCTTCTTGTAATTGAATATAAATTCGATCAAATCTTAGTGAAAAATGAAGAAGATGCGAACGAAATCCTAGCCAGTCTAAAAAATGGTGATAATTTTGAAAACTTGAAAAAAATTGAAGACCAATCTAAACAAACTGAAGAAGAATTGTCATGGAAAAGAGTTTCAAATATTCCTACTTTGTTCACAAATATTATTAGTGAAATGCAGCTAGGAGAATTTAGGGGTCCAATTAAAAGTGGAGCAGGTTTTCATATCCTTTATCTTAAAGACAAAAGAGGAGATACGGTAAAAATTGAAGATCAAGTTCTTTCAAGACATATTCTCGTTCAGACATCAGAAGTTAGAAGCGATAGTCAAGCTGAAAAGTTGATAAAAGAAATAAAAGAAAAATTGAATCAAGGTGAGTCTTTCGAGATTCTTGCGAGATTATACTCAGACGATCCTGGTTCCAAATTAGACGGAGGCTCCCTTGGATGGTCCTCTACTGATAATTATGCCCCTGCATTTAAGGAAGCCCTCGATAATTCTGACCTTAATAATGTTACAGAGCCGTTTAAAAGTTCCTTTGGATGGCACATTGCAGAGGTGTTAGATAAAAGAAAAGAAGATATATCAATAACTCTGCAACGAAACAAAGCTTACAGAATTCTTTTTGAAAGAAAATTCCAAGAACAATTAGAAAGTACTCTCCAAGAGATGCGCTCAGATTCATTCGTAGAAATTAAAAAAAGATCATGAGTCTAATTGCAATAAGTCCTGGAGATCCTGCCGGGATTGGTCCAGAAGTTTGCTTAAAAGCATTAAGTAAAAATAAAAAAAACTACAAGAAATTTGTTCTCATTGGAGATATTGATCATTTTGAATCTTTAAATAAAAAACTTAATCTTAATTTAAAATTCAAAAAAGATTCTAAAACTTCAGGAACAATAAATGTCCGACATATTCCCCTGGCGGCTAAAGTAGTTCTAGGAAAACCGAACACACAAAATGCTAAATATATTTTAGACGTATTGTTTGAAGCTTCTTTAGGAGCTCTAGATAAGAAATATTCTGCAATAATTACAGGTCCAATTAATAAAGCTTTAATAAATGAATATGGTTTTGAATTTTCGGGTCATACAGAATTTCTTGCTGACATTTCAAATAGAAAGAATGTTGTTATGCTTTTAGCAAACAAAGTTTTGAAAGTTGCTTTAGCTACTACTCATATTCCTCTAAAAGATGTGAGTAAAAATATCTCAACAAAAAAACTAGAAATTATTCTTAAAATTCTAATTGACGAATTAAAACAAAAATGGAAATTAAAAAGTCCTAAAATATGTGTTTTAGGCTTAAATCCTCACGCTGGAGAAAAAGGTTTTTTAGGATCTGAAGAAATAGAAGTAATAAAGCCCTTAATAGATAAACTAAAAAAAAATAAACTCAATGTTGATGGGCCAGAACCAGCAGATACAGCATTTGTGCCAGAAAAATTAGACAGATATGATGCCTTCCTTTCGATGTTTCATGATCAAGGTTTACCTGTTTTAAAAACTTTAGGATTTGGAAATTCCGTAAATATTACTCTAGGCTTACCTTTTATAAGAGTCTCTGTAGATCATGGCACGGCTTATGACATAGCCAAAAAATTTTCTGCAAACGACGCTAGTGCACAAGAAGCGATTAGAACATCATTAGAAATGGTTGAGTGAAAAATTTTAATAAAGTTTATCCAAAAAAAAGATTTGGTCAAAACTTCCTAGAAGATCAGATTTTACTTGACGAACTGGCTAATTTAATGGGTATAGAAAATTACGATAGGTTCCTTGAAATTGGGCCTGGGACAGGAAATTTTACTAAATTGATTTTAGATAGGTCAGACTTTTGCACTTCTATAGAAATAGATAAAAACCTAATCTCTTTGTTAGAAGAGAAATTTATAAAAAAAAATAACTTTAAACTTATAAATGAAAACTTACTAACTTTTGATTTAAGTACTATCACTAAAAAAAGAAAAAGTATCCGTCTAGCAGGCAACCTTCCCTATAATCTTTCGAGCCCAATAATTGAGTGGTGTATTAAAAATTCAGAACTGATAATTGATATGCATTTTATGTTACAAAAAGAATTTGCAGAAAGGTGTGTTGGAAATGAAAATTCTAAGTCTTATGGAAAACTAAGTGTAATTTGTGACTATTTATTTGAAGTTAAAATTTTAAAGAATGTTGACAAATCTTTTTTCAACCCATCGCCAAAAGTTGATAGCTCTTTTGTAAAATTTAAACCTAAAAAGGAGTTTCTTGACCAAAATGAACTTAATAATTTAAAAAAAATTCTTAATCATTTATTTAGTGCAAAAAGGAAAAAGATAAAAAAAACTCTTACAAAAATTTTTAATGAAAGTGAAATCAAAAAAATTGATTTAGATTTTAATCTTCGCCCTGATCAGTTAAGTACCCAAAACTTTCTTGAATTGTCTAAACTCCTAAAAAGTCATGGCTAATTACGCAGTTGGAGATATTCAAGGATGTTACGAAGAATTTGAGAAAGGATTAAAAAAAATAAAATTTAATAAAGAAAAAGACTATCTTTGGATAACAGGAGATTTGATAAATAGAGGACCTGATTCTCTTAAAACTCTTAAAAAAATTTACGAACTTCGCTCTAGGGTGCATATGGTACTTGGAAATCATGACTTACATTTTTTAGCTAGATATTACTCAGAGAGAAAAAAGCAAAAGAATGACACTTTAAAAGAAGTTTTAAAGCATCGAGATTGTAAAAAATATGCTGAATTCTTGATTAAACAACCCTTTTTCTTTTCTAAAAAAATTAACCTTAAAAGTGGGACAAAAAAGAAAATAATAATGGTGCACGCAGGTCTCCCACATAATTTGAGTTTCGAAGATTGCTTAAGATTGAACAATCTTAGTCAGAAATTTATACAAAAAAATCCTAAAAAAAACATTAAAAAGATTTTTTTCCATCATAGAAAAACTAATTTTAAAATCGTTTCACTACAAGATAAACTTTCTTTCTTTATCAATGCTTTAACAAGGATCAGGGTTTGCAACGATAATGGCAAGATTTTGTTTTCATTTAAAAAAGGCTTAAAAGATCTTCCATATAACTATTTGCCTTGGTTTAAATTTAAGATAGATGCAATGGAAGAGGAAGACTGTTTAATATTTGGTCATTGGGCCGCGCTGAATGGAAAAACTAGAAAAAAAAATATCATTGGATTAGATACCGGCTGTGTCTGGGGGAATAAACTTACTTTCATAAGACTTGAAGATCAAAAAAAATACGAGGTAAATAGAACTTAAATGAAAATTTTTTTAGTTGGAGGAGCAGTTAGGGATGAAATTTTAAATATTCAGTCTAGTGAGAAAGATTGGGTTGTAATTGGGGCTTCAGAAAAAGAAATGCTTCAAAAAGGCTTCATTTCTGTCGGAAAAAGCTTTCCTGTTTTTTTGCATCCAGATACTAAAGAAGAATATGCCCTCGCAAGAAAAGAAGTCAAAACCGGATTAGGACACAAAGACTTCGAATTTGATGTGAATAAAAAAATAACTATCGAAGAAGATTTGTTGAGGAGAGATTTAACAGTTAACGCGATTGCTAAAACAGAAGCTGGAGAATTAATAGATCCTTATGGAGGATTAAAGGATATCGAAAACAGAGTATTAAGGCACATATCCAATGCTTTTAAAGAGGACCCTTTAAGGGTCTTTAGAGTAGCAAGGTTTTATACTTACTTGAATAAATTTGATTTTAAAATTTATGGAGAAACAATCTCCTTTATGAAAGAAATTTGTGCCTCAGGAGAGCTCAACAATCTCTCATTTGAAAGAATTTGGATGGAAACACAAAAGTGTCTATCTATGAAAGATTCACATCTCTACTTTGAAATTTTGGAAGAAATTGGAGCTTTATTTTCTTTTACAAGCGACCTTGAGACATTCTCAAAAAATTTAATCTTTTTAAAAAACTTTAAAAAGAACTCTTTTTCAGATGAAGAAAAATGGGCGCTTTTAACTTTGAACGTAAAATTAGATAGAAAAGTAAAAGTACCCAATAAATTTAAAAAATATTCTAATCATTTTTCGGCATTCGTTAATACTTTGAGCAGCGAGATTTCATCTAAGCTTGTCCTAGAAGCTTTAATGAAGATAGATGCTTTTAGGGATAAGAATCGAGCCAATAAAATTTATAATCTTTACAAATTAAGAGTAAATGAAAATGAAATTTTAAATAATTTAGACTTTTTGAACTTATTAGATAAGCTTACAAAAGTTAAACCTAAAAAAATTAATAATCAAAGTTCTAAACTCATCAAACAAGAGATTTTTGATAAAAGAATTTTGTTAATTAAGGAATTTATAAATGAATAAAGTAGCATTAGTCACAGGTGGAGCAAAAAGAATAGGTAAATCGATCTGTAAAAAATTTCATGAGAACGGATTCTCTATAATTTGTCATTACAATTCTTCAGACGAAGAAGCTGAAAATTTAAAAAAAGAATTAAATTCTGTTCGGGCTAACTCAGTAGAAACAGTAAAATTTGACCTTAATGATTATGGAAATTACAACTCATTTTGCGAAAGTATTTTGAAAAAATACGGTAAATTGGATGTATTAATTAATAACGCTTCTTCTTTTTTTTCAACTCCTCTCGATGAAGACAATTTAAATGATTGGGATGATCTTATAAATTCAAATGTCAAAGGGCCCCTAATCATCGTTAAATATTTTGCAAGTTGTCTTAAACAAAACTTAGGTACCGTAATCAATTTATCTGATGCAATGATTATTAGAGGAATGAAGGACTACTCGATATATTCAGTTGCAAAAGGAGGTTTAGAAACTCTTACGAAATCTCTTGCAAAAGAATTAGCTCCAGAAATAAGAGTAAATGCTGTTGCTCCAGGGGCAATATTATTGCCCTCAGATGGGTCTTCTGACGAGGAAACTCTTGTCTCTAACATACCACTCGGAAGAATTGGAAAAGAAGAAGATATTTCATCTGCTGTTTTTTATCTCAGTCAAAATAAGTACATTACTGGACAAATTCTTAGAGTTGATGGCGGAAGATCTCTAAATTAAGATAATTTAAAAATAATAGAAGTCATGATTAAGAAGGTTGAAGGTGAGATGAATGGGACAAAAGAGATGTCAAAAAAACATTTCATAGATTCATCTATTCTTTCTGAATACCTTGAAAAAAAAATTCCTGACTTTTCTGGTCCATTAAAAATAGAGGAATTTATAGGAGGTCAGTCCAACCCTACTTATCTTTTAAAAACAGAAAATTCATCTTATGTTCTCAGAAGGAAGCCTCCTGGCATTTTACTCAAAACTGCTCATGCAGTAGAAAGAGAATTTGAAGTTATTTCAGCCCTAAACAAAACGGATGTTCCTGTGCCAAAAGCTTATATTCATTGTGAAGATGAAAACTTGATTGGCACTGAATTTTTTGTAATGGAATATATTGATGGAACGGTTATTTGGGAATCGCATATACCTCATGGCACTAAATCAGATAGATTCGAAATTTATGCATCAATGAATGAAACTATGGCAAACCTACATTCTGTCGATCCTTTCAAAGTAGGATTAGAAAATTTTGGAAAACCTGGAAATTATGTTGCACGTCAAGTTTCCAGATGGACCAAACAATACCGAAATTCGGAAACAGAGGAAATATCATCAATGAACAATTTAATTGATTGGTTACCAGAAAATCTTCCTTCAGAGAAACCAACTAGATTAGTGCATGGAGACTTTAGCTTAACTAATGTAATTGTGAACACAAAAAATAATAAGATTGCATCCATCTTGGACTGGGAACTTTCAACGCTCGGCGATCCTGTTGCAGATTTTAGTTATCACTGTTTGCAATATTTTATAAATCCTATTTTGTCTGACCCCCAAAAATGCAAAGACTTAAATATTCCAGATTTAAACAAATACGTTGAGATGTACGTAGAAAATTCTGAATTTGAAATTAGTGAAAATGAATGGAACACCTATATGGCTTTTAGTATGTTTAAGTTAGCTGCTATATTACAGGGCATAACAGGTAGAGTTAGAGATGGAACTGCTGCGGGCAAAGACGCAGATAAGTTATTCCCGCAGACTCTAATGCTAGCTGATTTAGGTTGGACATTTGTAAAATAGAAAACTTAGGGAGTTGGAGTGAAATTTAAATTTTTTTTAATTTTTGAAACAGATTACTTATTGTTTCTTACTTCAAAGGCTTTATAAATTAGGGAAAAAAGTCGAAAAATTTAAATATGGATAAGAATAAAGTTGGAGGATTCAACGCAAAAGTAGCACTTTGTCTTTTGGTTGTAGTTTACATATTTAATTTTATTGATAGGCAAATTCTCACCATTCTTGCAGAGGACATTAAAGCCGATCTGGGTATTTCTGATAGTGACATTGGTTTTCTTTTCGGCACGGCTTTTGGTGTTTTTTATTCAGTAGTAGGAATTCCAATGGGAAAACTTGCCGATACATGGAATAGAAAAAATCTAATAAGTATTGGATTAGCATTTTGGAGCTTGATGACGTTTCTTTCAGGTTTAGCAAAATCTTTTTTTGCTCTATCAATCTATAGATTTGGAGTAGGAATTGGCGAATCTACCGCCTCCCCTGCTGCTTATTCTTTATTGTCCGATTATTTTTCACCCAAAGTGAGGGCTACAGTTTTAGCTATTTATTCCAGCGGACTATACATCGGTGCAGGAATAGGACTTTTTTTAGGGGGATCGATTTTGGATACGTGGAATGGTTGGTATCCAGATGCAACGCTTGCTCCTTTTGGTCTTAAAGGGTGGCAAGTTGCGTTTATGGCCGTTGGCTTTCCAGGAATTGTGTTAGCAGTTATTACATATGCATTTATAAGAGAACCGAAGAGAGGCTTGAGTGAAGGAATTGAAACAAAACCTAGTAGTTCTCCTTTTTTTGATACTTTTAAAGAATTTTTAGGTCTTACGCCTTTATCGCTTATAGGTTCAAAGAACTTGCTCAATAAATTGTTATTCAATTTTATTATGGGTTTTATACTTTTTCTTAGTTGCTTTTATTTATATAAATTTACTGAAGATTTTCTTCAATGGACGGCTTGGGGGGTTGGAGCTTACTTAGTTTTTTCTTGGATCCAAACTCTTAAAACTAGAGACAGAGTTGCTTTTGAGATAATGTTTAAAAATAAGGCTTTATTATTTTCTTTAATTTCAGTTCCTTTTCTTCCTTTTGTGAGTTATGGCTATACAGCATTTCAACCAGCTTTCTACATCAGAAATCACGGTATGGAAGCATCTGAAATTGGATTGCTTATAGGAATTCTTACAATTGTGGGCTCCTTTTTAGGAGTTGTTGGCGGTGGTTACCTAGGAGATAAATTAAGAGTCAAATATGTAAATGCTAAGCTCTACTTAATTATTGCTGCATGTTTTTTAACTGCAATTACTTGTTTAGGTTTTATCTATACGTCAAATACAAATCTCTCGCTTGTTTGGAATTTTTTATATCACTTAGTTAGTGCATCATATTTAGGATGTGCAGCTTCAACAGTCACAGACTTAGTTTTACCTAGGATGAGAGGAATGGCTGCTGCATTTTTCATTCTAACTTTAAGTATGATAGGACTTGCTTTAGGGCCCTACACTGTGGGCCAATTGAGTGACGTATTTTTTAACCAGGGTATGACGAGTGGAGACGGCTTAAGACTGTCAATGGCTCTTGTTCTAATTGTTTTAATTATTCCTGTAATTTTTATATCTATTGCTTGCATTAACCTAAAGCAAGAAGAAGATAACTTACTTAGCAAAGCTAGGAGTCTTGGCGAAGAAATTTAATAGATTTTTGTAACTTCAGAATCAAAATTTTTAGTTTTTAATAATTCTGTAAAAGTCATTCCTAGTTTTGGGTGAATGTTATTAGGTAAGACTTCTGCTAAAGGAACTAAAACAAATGAATACTTTTCTATATCTTTGTGAGGTACTTCTTTTCCAAAATTATCAATAATTTCGTTGCCATATGTCAAAAGATCTAAATCTATCAATCTGTCAGAAAATTTCTCTTTTTCTTTTTTTCTCCCCATGGATGATTCTATTGTTTTTAATGTGGTAATCACTTTTTCAAATTTGAGATTTGTTGAACAAACAGTAACTTGATTGAGAAAATCATTTCCTACGAATCCAGCAGATTTACTAGAGTAAATATTTGAAGAATTTAAAAAACTAAATTTCCTTTTGATTAATGCGTTCGCTTCAATAAGATTTTTTTTAGGATCAATATTACTTCCTAAACTAATTGATATTTCTATGTTTTTTGACATCTTAAAATTTCAACTCCTACTGACTTTGAACCTCTTAATGCTCCTGGCTTTTCAACACGTAATCTTAATTCAGATATGTTTTTATTCTTAAGAACTAATTTAGCTATTTCTTCCGCCATTTTTTCAACTAAAAAGAAAGAAGAATTTGAAACTAAATTTATAACTGATTTGCCTAGTTTTTTGTAATCTAGCGCATCGTCTATTTCATCTGATTTTCCAGCCTTAGATATATCAAAACTCATTTCCATGCTGATTCTAACTTTCTGTTTGACTTCGCGTTCCCAGCCAAAAATTCCAATTATTGTTTCTACTTCCAGATCTTTGATGAATACTTTATCCATTTGCTATCTCCTCCAAACTCCATCTTGGATTCACAAAAATTTTATTATCTTCTTTGTAAAGGTTAAGTTTTTCAAAACCTGTAAAAGCTATCATCGTTCCATTATCAGTACAGTGAGAAAAATCAGGATAGATTGCAGAATATTCCTCCCCTAACTCTTTTGAGAATCTTCTTCTTAACTCTTTATTTGCTGCAACTCCTCCTGAGAGAACAACCTGATTTAAACTAAAATCTTTTAAAGCTTTTTTTGTCTTGTGAAGCAAGCAATCAATTACAGCATTTTGAAATTCGAAACAGACATTTGAAATTAGGTCCTCGGAAAGATTTCCTTCTTTTTTTAATGAATTGATCTTATATAAAACAGACGTTTTCAAACCGCTAAAACTAAAATTATAATCATCTGAATTTATTACTGGTCTAGGAAAACTAAAATTCATACTTTTACCTTGTATGGATCTTTTTTCTATCTCTGGCCCCCCCGGATATTTTAGGCCCAACATTTTTGCAGTTTTATCAAAGGCCTCTCCAACAGCATCGTCTATTGTTTGACCTAGGATTTTATAAGATCCGGATTTATCAACTTTTGCCAAGATGGTATGACCACCGGAAACTAATAAAGTAAGAAAAGGATAGACCAATTCTGGAGCATCATATTTAGCCATCAGCAAATGAGCTTCCATATGATGTACAGCTATCACAGGTTTATTTAGAGCAAATCCAAGAGACTTTGCAAAAGAAGCTCCCACCATAAGCGGCCCTCTTAAGCCAGGACCTTTGGTGTAAGCAATGGCGTCAATTTCTTTCAAACAACATCCTGAGTCACTTAAGCCTTTTTTTAAAAGAGGTAAAAATTTATTCACGTGATCTCTAGCTGCTAGCTCTGGAACCACACCACCATACAAAGAATGTTTATCCGCTTGGCTGTAAAGACATTCAAATACGATTTTATTATTGGTACCATCGTACAAAGCAATTCCAGTCTCATCACATGAAGTTTCAATCCCTAACACAAGCATTTTTCAATCATAACAGATCAAAAACGTCATCCAAATATTTTGCATTATTTCAATTTGATAGATAGAATTGCGAACCTAAACGATATGCCAATAATAAAACTTAAAGATACAGAGTCTTTTGATGCAGGACTAAGACGTTTTAAAAGGTCTTGTGATAAAGCTGGCGTAATTGCTGAAGTGAGAAAGAGAGAATTTTACGAAAAACCCACTTCTGTCAGAAAAAGAAAAGCTGCTGCAGCCGTTAAAAGAGCTTCAAAAAGAAGAAAAATGGGTACTATGCCGCCCCTAAGGGCTCGCTTCTAAAAATTCATGTCCGAAGTATTATTATCTTCTATTCAAGAAGAAGTAAAAAATTCGCTCAAATCGGGTGAAAAATTTAAAGCCTCTACGCTCAGATTAATAGTTTCGGCTTTAAAGTTAGAAGAAAAAAATAAAGCAAAAACTTTAACCGACAACGAAGCATTGGAAATTCTTACAAAAATGATAAAACAAAGAAAAGATTCAATTTCTCAATTTGAAACTGCGAATCGACTGGAATTAGCCCAAAAAGAAAAAGATGAAATTGAAATAATCCAAAATTATCTTCCAGAGCAATTAACCGAAGAAGAGTTATCAGCATTGATTGATGAAATTATTGAAGAAGTTAATGCAGAATCAGTAAAAGATATGGGCAAAGTAATGGGTGTGTTAAAACCAAAAATTACTGGTAAGGCTGACGCTGGAATTGCAAGTGGGTTGGTTAAAAAACTTTTATCTTAATTTTTTCAAGGTTTCTACAATCGTCACCGTCTGTTGGTCAGCCTCTATATTTACAATTGTGCCATCTTGGATGAATTTAAGATTAGTATTTTCAAGAGTTTCAGGAATTATAGAAGTTAAAAACGATTTACTATTTACTTTAACTACTGTAAGACTGATTCCATTAATTGCTACGTACCCTTTTTTCAGAATGTAATTAGAAATCGATCTTGGAAGTTGAACTTTAAGAAGGTTTTCTTTTCCTTTTTCAAAACTTAAAACCTTTGCCTTGGTATGAATATGTCCAGAAACTAAATGACCACCTATTTCATCTCCAAGCTTCAATGATCTTTCTAAATTAGCAGGTACTTTTGAGTCTAAATTATTTAAATTTGTTAGTTTTAATGATTCATGAATTACATCAAAATATATTTGTCCAGGTTTAAATTTTTTCACTGTTAAGCAAACTCCATTTACAGCAACACTATCTCCTTTTTTAAGACCTTTAGTAAATTTTTTTGTAACTTTTATAGACAAACTTAAACCGTAAGGTTTTGTGTCTTTTAAAACAGATTTTGAATACTCTTGAACAATTCCACTAAACATTTTTTAAGTCTAAGTCAGAAAATTTAGCAATAGAATAAATATTAATTCCGTCTTGTGTTAATAATGATTTATATAAATTTCCAGATTTGTTTTTTTCTTCGCGATCAAAAGCAACTAATGCGGCAACTAATGTTGCGTTATTTTTTTTTAAATAATCAACTGTTCCTTTGATTGCGGTTCCTGCGGTTAAAACATCATCAATTATTAAAACCTGTTTTCCTTCTAAATTTCCGATGAAATTCCCACCTTCTCCATGAAGTTTTGCTTCTTTCCTATCAAAAGCCAAGCTTATTTGTCTTCCAGTTTTATTAAAGTATTCTAAGCTCACAGCAGCAGTAAGTGGAATTCCTTTATAAGCAGGTCCAAACATACAATTAAAATCTAAATTATTTTTAAGAATCAATTCAACATAATGTTTGGATAAGATAGATAAAGAACTATTATCGAAAAATTTAGAAATATCAAAAAAATACTTACTTTTTATACCAGATTTTAAAGTGAAATCCCCAAATTTTATAGCGTTGAGTTCTTCAGCTTTTTCTAAAAAAGATTGCATATATTTGATATTCTAGACACTTTCTTAATGGATAAAAACTTAAATAATCTTTTTGTAATCTCAAGCCCTTCTGGAGGAGGTAAGTCTAGTCTTATTGAAGCTCTTTTGTCTGACCCTAGTGCAGAAAAATTGAGTTTATCAATTTCTTTTACAACAAGAACGAAAAGATCTAACGAAAAAAATGGCAAAAATTATTACTTCATTGATATCGATGAATTTAAGAAAAAAATTAAGAATAATGATTTCTTGGAATCTGCAGAAGTTTTCAAAAATTTTTATGGAACAGATAAAAAAATAACTGAAGAATTATTAAAGACAAGAGACATTTTATTAGAATTAGACTGGCAAGGTGCTTTTAATATCAAGGAAAAATTTACTTCGGTAAAGAATATTTTTCTCATACCGCCCTCCTATAATATTCTAAGAAGTAGACTTGAAAAAAGAGGCACAGAGTCAGAAGAGTCGATAACTATGCGCTTATCAGCAGCTAAAGAAGAAATATCTAAGTACCCTTTTTATGATTATTTAGTTCTTAACGACGACTTTGAAAATGCTTTATCGGATTTAAAAAATATAATTTTAGAAAAAACTTCTAAAAAAGAATTTAAAACTCGAGTTACTGAAAATCTTTTAAAAAACTTACTAGATTAAACCAATAATATTGAGTAGAATCCGATCTCTTTATGGCCAGAATTACAGTTGAAGATTGTTTGAAGCAAATACCAAATCGATATGAGATGGTAAAACTTGCTGCAAAAAGAGTTAAACAGCTCGCGGTTGACGGCAGAGAGCCTACTGTGGAGCCTGATGACGATAAACCAACTGTAATTGCTTTAAGAGAAATTGCAGCAGGTAACGTTACCTTAGAAAATATTGACAGTTTCAATTTTGATGCACTGGAAGAAGAATTTTCAGAACAACTTCAATCTGACGAAGACTAATTACCTAATGGTCAGATAATTAAATAAATTTGTTAAACTTTCTGTATGACAGCAGAAACTAAATCAATTTCCAAGTTATCTTCAAGTTTGAGCGAGTATTTAGACGATAAGCAACTCGAACAAGTCAAAAAGGCTTTTTTTTATGCTTCCAATGCTCATTCAGGACAATTTAGATCCAGCGGAGATCCCTATGTTTCTCATCCAATTGCTGTAGCAAAAATCTTAGCAGATTTTAAAATGGATGGAGATTGTCTTACTGCTGCTATTCTTCACGATGTCATTGAAGATTCTGGTATACCTAAGTCATATTTAAAAAACGAATTTAACGTTGATGTTGCTAACTTAGTAGATGGGGTTAGCAAACTCGACAAAATATCTCTTACTTCAAAACAAGAAGAACAGGCTGAAAACTTTCAAAAAATGCTTTTAGCAATGTCTAAGGATATTCGTGTAATTGTCCTGAAACTAGCAGACAGACTTCACAATATGCGAACACTTAAATATTTAAATAAAGACAAACAAAAAAGAATTGCAACAGAAACTTTAGAAATCTATGCACCTATTGCCCATAGATTAGGTATGCATCAATTCTATAGAGAATTGGAAGATTTAGCGTTTGAAGTTATTCATCCCTATAAAAATAAAGTCTTAAAAAACGCTATCAAAAAAAATACTAAAGGAAGAAAAAAAATCTTGAGGAAAATAGAAAGTTCAATAAAAGAAAAATTAAACGAATATGAACTTAACAGTCAAGTTAATGGAAGGGTTAAACATCTTTATGGGATATTCAAAAAAATGAAAACTCAAACAAAAAGTTTAGATCAAGTCCTAGATGTATATGCTTTTAAAATTACAACAAATTCTGTGATGGATTGTTATAAAGCTTTAGGTATTTTGCATAATTCATTTAAACCTATTGAAGGAAGATTCAAAGATTACATAGCTATTCCTAAATCAAACTCTTATCAATCAATCCACACTGGAATTATTACCTTTGATGGTCTGCCAATAGAAGTACAGATTAGAACAAATGATATGGATGAGCTTGCAGAGTATGGAATTGCTGCACATTGGATTTATAAGACCGGTAATAAAGAAAATCCTGCTCAAGTTCGAGCGAAGAGATGGGTCAACACGCTTATGGAGGTTAAAAAAAATGTCGACGATCCTCAAGATTTCATCGAAATAGTTAAAACAGGCCTCGTACCTAATGAAATATATGTTTTTACTCCAAAAGGAGACATAATCGAACTTCCTAAGGGATCTACTCCCATAGACTTTGCTTTTGCTGTTCATTCGGATATTGGAATCCATTGTCGAGGCTGCAGAATTAATAAGAATTTAGCTCCAATTAACGTTCCCCTTGAAAGCGGGCAAACAATTAGCATCATTACAGATAACATCCCTCAAGCTAATTCTTCGTGGTTAGAATTTGTAAGGACCTCAAGAGCCAGGAGCTCAATTAGAAATAATTTGAGAGATTTAAAGCTTTCCAAGGCTAGAAAGTTAGGCAAATCCATACTAGAGCAAGCGTTGGCGCCTCATGAAATAAAATTAAGAAATATTCCAAAAAATAGAATGGATAAGCTTCTTACCTCCATAAATGTCAAAAGTGTCAGAGAACTATTTGAGGAAATTGGCTCAGGAAAAAGATCGAGTTTGGTTGTGGCTCATCAAATAATTCAATTTTTAGACTTTGATCAATCTGACCTTATCGAATTATCAAATATACAAATCAGTGGCTCTGAAGGTTTAGCGATATCATATGCTACTTGCTGCAGGCCTATACCTGGAGATAACATCATAGCTCACTTTTCAAATACAAAAGGAATAGTGATTCATACGGAACGATGTAAAAACATTAGATCAATTAGAAAAGATCCGGCATTGTGTGCACAAGTTAATTGGGATGAAAAAGTAGAGGGTGATTTTTCGGTTGAGATTAAAGTACTGTCAGAAGACAAACCAGGACTCTTAGCTGAAATTTCTACAGTAATTTCAAACTATCAAGCTAACATAGAAAGTTTTAAAACAGATACACCCATAGGAAATAGCATTCAAATGTATATTGTAATGAATGTTACCGATAGAGATCACCTAGCAAGAATTATGAGAAAGCTAAGAAGATTAGGTCCAGTGTTGTCTGTTTTCCGATTACAAAATAAGGACTTACAAGAATAGAATGAAAAAAGAGATTAAGACTATTAATGCGCCACAAGCTATAGGAACTTACTCTCAAGCTATTGCAACAGAAAATTTATTATTTATATCCGGACAGATTCCTTTAGAACCCAAAACTATGGAGCTTGTTGATGGAGTTGAAAATCAAATAAGACAAACTTTTTTAAATATAAAAAATATTTTGAAAGTAGAAAAGCTATCCTTTGAAAATGTAGTCAAATTGACTATTCTTTTAGATGATTTGGATAATTTTGAATTAGTTAACAAAGTTATGGCAGATCTGTTTAAAAAACCTTATCCGGCTAGAGCAGCTTATGAAGTTTCAAAACTGCCAAAAAATAGTTTAGTAGAAATAGAGACTATTGCTGTAAAGATTTAGTGACCGAATATTTGTTAAATAAATCTATCGACGGCATAAAAGGCGTTGGTCCTAAAGTAAAAAATCAACTACAAAAATTAGGAATAGAAACGATACAAGACGCGCTCTTTTACTTGCCCAAGAGCTACGAAAATAGAACAAAATTAACGAAGATAATTGATGTGGAGCCCGGAAATGCTTATCAAATTGAAGGCGAAATTCTTGAAAGTAAAATCTATTATCCTGGAAGAAGAGCGTTCTTTGCGAAAATCACTGATGGTACTGGTTTTATTCAAATACGTCTTTTTTTCTTTTCTACTCCTCAGGTAAAAGCATTTATCAAAGGTTTAAAAATAAGGATTTACGGAGTCGTAAGAGATACTGGAGGAAAATTAGAAATATTTCATCCTAGTTATAAAATATTTGATTCTAATAAAAGACCTCCTTTAGACAATACTCTAACGCCTATCTATTCACTTGGTTCAAGCAAAATTACCCAATATAGACTTAGAAGTATAATAAAGAACTGCATTAGAGAAATGCCTAGCGAAAATTTGTATGAAAAAAAAATTGACGAAACTTTCTCTAAAAATAATGTGTCAAAACTTTCCATAAGAAAATCTCTCCATACAATTCATAATCCGTCTATAAAAGATGAAATTTTAAAAATAAAGAATTTTTCTCATCCTGCTCAAAAAAGATTGATCGTTGAAGAATTGTTAACAAACCTTATTGGTGTAAAAATTTCTACCAGCCGGATAGACAAAATGATGAGTCCTAGTGTGGAAACTCTAGATGAAATCTTAGAGGGCTTTAAAGAAAATCTCCCATTTAAATTAACAAATTCTCAGAACTTAGTAATAGACGAAATCAACCAAGATCTAAGTCAAACAAAACCTATGAGAAGACTCGTTCAAGGAGATGTTGGTTCCGGAAAAACTATAGTCGCGGCTGCTGCAATGTTGTCCGTAGCAAAAAATAATTTTCAAACAGTTTTACTTTGTCCGACAGAAGTTCTAGCGGAACAACATTTTAAAAATTTTTCTTTTTGGATGAAAAATGAAGATCTAGATATAGCTCTTTTGACAGGAAAAACAAAAAAAAATGAGTGGGAAAAAGTTAACGAAGGATTGATATCTGGTAAGACAAAAATCTTAATTGGTACACATTCTGTTTTTCAAGAAAGAGTTTCTTTAAGAGACCTTGCTCTAGTAGTTGTAGACGAACAGCAAAGGTTTGGAGTTAAACAAAGATTTGAGATACTTCAGAAAACTGCAAAAGGTATCATGCCTCATCAGCTTTTCATGACTGCTACTCCAATTCCAAGAACCTTAGCAATGACCATGTTTGCAGACCTTAACGTTTCAAAAATCAGCGAAATGCCTCCAGGTAGAAACCCTGTATCTACTTCTGTGATGTCAAATAAAAAAAGAGATGAGTTAATAAAACGTATAGAAATTATTTGTGAAAATGGAAATCAGGCATTTTGGTTATGCACTATGATCGAAGAATCTGAGAATTTAGATGTGCAAAACGCTGAATCATCAAAGAAATGGTTAGAAGAAAATAGTGAAAATTTAAAAGTAGGAATAGTCCATAGTAAATTACCAAAAAATCAAAAAGATAAGGTAATTGAAGAGTTCAGAAGTGGGAAGATTAACGTACTTGTTTGTACCACAGTCATTGAAGTGGGCATGGATGTTCCAAATGCAAGTTTAATGGTTATTGAAAATGCTGAAAGACTTGGACTGTCTCAGTTGCATCAACTTAGAGGAAGAGTGGGAAGAGGTCCAAACATGAAAGCCCATTGTATTCTTCTATATGAAGGCAACCTAGGAGAAACTGCCGAAGCAAGAATGACTGCTATGAAAAAAACTAATGATGGGTTCGAAATTTCTGAAATAGATATGAAATTAAGAGGTTCTGGAGAAATTTTAGGAACTAAGCAATCAGGAGGGATGGAATTAAAAATTGCAGATCTTATTAGAGATGCTCAGTTCTTAGATAAATCAGAACAACTTGCTAAAGAACTTGAGGGAAACTCTGAATTAGTTGATCTTCTAATGCTTAGATGGATTGGGAAAAAGGAAAATTTAATTGCTGCTCAATAAAGACTTTATAGAAAATTATTTTTTTTATAACAGAGGGGAAATAACCAAGCTAACTATTGCCATTACGTTAATTAAAATATTCATAGAAGGCCCAGAAGTATCTTTAAAAGGATCGCCCACTGTGTCACCAACTACTGCTGCTGAATGGGTATCGGTACCTTTTCCACCTAAGTTGCCTTTTTCTATGAATTTTTTTGCATTATCCCAAGCGCCTCCAGCATTAGCCATCATTAAGGCCATTGAAACGCATCCAATCAATCCTCCGCCAAGCATTCCGCCTAAAGATTCAGGACTTAAACCAAACCCGACAATTACTGGGGCGCCAACAGCAATTATTCCTGGCAATAACATTCTTTTAAGAGCAGCCGATGTTGCGATATCTACGCATCTAGCAGTATCAGGTTCTGCGTTTCCTTCCAAGAGGCCTGGAATTTCTCTAAATTGCCTTCTAATTTCATTTATCATGTCAAAAGCCGCATCCCCAACTGCGGTCATAGTTATAGATGAAATCAAAAAAGGAATGGATATGCCAATAAACATACCAACTAAAACTTGAGGATCAGATAAGACCAATTCAAATTGCTCATTGTTATGAGAAACAGTTTCGACAAAGGCAGCTATAATAGCAAGGGCAGCAAGGGCTGCTGCTCCAATTGCAAACCCCTTTCCAATAGCAGCGGTAGAATTTCCAAGTTCATCTAACGAATCAGTAATTTCTCTTGTTTCGCTCCCCATTCCAGACATTTCTGCTATCCCACCTGCATTGTCTGCGACAGGTCCATAAGCGTCGATTGCCATAGTTATTCCGACTGTAGCCAACATTCCTACAGCAGCAATTCCCACACCATAAAGTCCTACTAAACTGGTTGAAACTAATATTATGGAAGCAAGTATTAATATAGGTAAAACCACTGACTGCATTCCCACAGATAAACCAGTGATCATGACAGTAGCTGGACCCGTTTCCCCTGACTTAGCAATTTTTTCTACTGGCGAAGAACCTGTGTAATACTCTGTAATCAGACCAATCAGCACACCTCCAACTGCTCCTGAAAGAACAGCTAACCAAGTATAAAAAGCATTTTCATCTAATAACAGCTGTATTAAAAAATAAGCAGCTACTACAAATAATACTGCAGATCCCATGGTCCCAGTTCTTAGAGCAGTTCCAGGATCTGCTTTGGAAAAAACTCTCACAATAAAAATTCCTAAAATTGAGGCAAGTAAACCTAATGAAGCCAGAGCTAATGGAAGCGCCATCATGCCGGTATCGTCAATAGTTGCTGCTATGGCGATTGATGCAATCATAGAACCACAATATGATTCAAATATATCTGAACCCATTCCAGCTACATCACCAACGTTATCTCCCACATTGTCTGCTATTACTCCTGGATTTCTTGGGTCATCTTCAGGAATTCCTGCCTCAACTTTCCCAACTAGATCGGCTCCAACATCAGCACTCTTTGTATAAATTCCTCCTCCTACTCTGGAGAATAAAGCGACACATGAAGCCCCCATCCCAAAACCTTCAATTGCTCTTGCAGTTTCTGGGTCACCGCCAAAATAAAAATATAAACCGCCGAGTCCAACAAGGCCTAAAGAAGCCACACACAGACCCATAATAGACCCGCCATAAAAAGCTACAGATAATGCTGATTGAGCTCCCTCTTTACTGGCAGCGGTTGCAGTTCGAACGTTAGCCTTTGTAGCTGCAAACATGCCCAACCATCCAGCTAATGAAGAAGAAAGTGCTCCAGCTGTAACAGCCAAAGCGGTATTAAACCCGAGAAAAATATACGATAAAACTATCAGAACAGAGACAAATAATGCTAGGTAAGAATATTCTCTTCTCATAAAAACCATAGCTCCTAAGTGGATTTGATCGCCAATTTTCTTTACCTCATCAGTGCCACCGTCATACTTCATAACAAGCGCAAATAAGAGTAAAGCAACAACCAAGCCGAAGATGCCTAATAAAGGCGGAAGGATAAGATTTAATTCCATGATTTTCTCCTAAAAGGTCAAAATAATTTATCAGAAATCTAAGTATTTTTCATAAATTTGATTTCACCTATCACCATAAAAAATTTCCTGACTCAAGTTATTTTCACTGGAAGAAATCAAACAGGCAATCATTGAATCGCCGCAAACATTCACGGATGTTCTCACCATATCAAGCAATCTATCAACTCCAATTATTAGCGCAATGCCTTCTACTGGTAACCCCACTTGTTGAAGTACCATTGCAAGCATTATCAAGCCCACACCGGGCACACCTGCTGTCCCAATCGAAGCAAGTGTTGCTGTGAGAATCACCATTAAAAAGTCCATCATAGTCAAATCAATTCCATAGACTTGAGCAATAAAGACAGTAGCAACTCCTTGCATTATTGCAGTTCCATCCATATTAATCGTGGCTCCTAGAGGGATAGTGAAAGAAGCGACCGACTGATCCACGCCAAGTTTATCTTTAGCCGTCTTTAAAGTAAGCGGCATAGTTGCGCTGCTAGATGAAGTACTAAAAGCAAAAAATATTACTTCTTTTAATTTACTATAAAAAACGATTGGATTTAGTCTGGTAAAGAAATAAAGAAAAAAGCTGTAAATAAAAATTCCATGGAACAGTAGGACAGCTATCAGCAGAAAGAAATATCCAGCTAGATCATAAATTATTGAAAAGCCTATTTGAGAAAATATATCGGTAAGTAAGCAAAATATACCTATAGGTGCAAACCAAATAATTAATTCAACAATTTTTAACATCAAATTATTTCCAGAATCAAAAAAATTAATTAAATTTGTAGAGGCGGATAGAGATTTAACGCCCAACCCAACTAATAGAGAAAAAACAATTACTTGAAGCATTTCGCCATTTGCCATTGCCGCAATTGGATTTGTTGGAAAAATATTTACAAATACTTCTTTTAATGAAGGAGCAGAAGGCGCAACGAATTTGGCTTCAGACACTAATCCAGCTCCACTGCCTATGTCGATAAAATTTGAAAAAAATAAAGCCAATGAAATAGCTATCGAGGTTGTTGCTAAGTATAAGAAAATTGCTTTGATGCTTATTGAACCAAGCTTTGCAGAGTCAGTAATTTGCGCAACTCCAGTTACTAGTGAAAAAAATACCAAAGGGACCACCATCAATTTTAAAGATGAAATAAATATTGCTCCTAAGGCACTTAAAATTTCTATTATGAATATTACTAAACTGTAATCCAAAAAAAGATAATTGATTGAGGAACCAAGAGAGATTCCCAAAAACATTGATAACAAAATTCTTGATGTATAAGACATTAATAACTCTTTCCAGAGCCCTCTAATGGGATCATGTCGAAGTCTTCTTTACCCACTCCACAATCGGGGCAGACCCAGTCGTGAGGCACATCTTCCCATTTGGTTCCTGGAGGAATGCCTTCTTCAGGTAATCCCTCAGCTTCGTCGTAAATCCATCCACAGACTATGCACTCCCATTTTCTAAAATCTTCCATAATAAATATCTGTCAGGTTATTAATTTTTGAATAATATATCAGTGTGACTGAAAGATTGAAAAACTATTTTTACTTAATGCGCTTAGATAAACCCGTTGGAACCTTACTTCTTTTATGGCCAACATTAATTGCTCTTTTTGTAGCTTCTGGTGGCGATGTAAGTTTGCGTCTTATTATTATTTTGAGCTTGGGAGCTTTAGTAATGAGATCAGCTGGTTGCGTGATAAATGACTTAGTAGATAAAGATATTGACGCGAAAGTACAAAGAACATTAACTAGGCCCATTGCCGCCAGTAAAGTTTCATTAAAAGAGGCTCTGTTATTAACATTTTTTTTAATTTTTTTGGCTCTAGTTCTGTTATCACAACTCAACTTATTGTCTTTTTATATCTCTCTAATTTTTATGTGCTTAATTATTCTTTATCCTTTTTCAAAAAGATTTTTAAATCTTCCCCAGATTATCTTAGGGATAACTTTCTCTGGAGGCATTCCAATAGCTTTTGCAGCAAGCTTAAATTCTATAACGATTGAATGTTTAATTTTAATGCTAGCCAATCTTTTTTGGATTTTATCCTATGACACTTCTTATGCTATCTCAGATAGAAAAGACGACAAAATTTTAGGTGTCGGAAGTGCTGCTATTTTCTTTGAGGGATTCGAAAAATCTTCTATTTTTCTCTTTGGCCTCATAGGTTTATTACTTTTTGGTTATATAGGTTTGTTAAATGCTTTAAGTAATACATTTTTTATTCTCTTTTTTGTTACTATAATTTTTTTCTTGATAATTTTTTTTAAGACTGATTTCACTAGCCCCAATTCAAGTTTTAATTTTTTTAGAAAAAATAATATTTTAGGCTTTTTAATGTTTTTATCTTTTTTTGTCGATACTTTCATCTAATGAAAATAAGTTTTCATAGTTCAATTGAAGAGATCTCTAAGAAGGAATGGGATTCACTTCTAAATGACATAAATTATCCATTTTTAAAGCATGATTTTCTTCAGTTATTGGAAAGTACTAGCTGCGTAGGCGCTAAAACTGGCTGGATCCCCCTTCACGTTGCAATATCTAAGGGGAATTCTCTTCTCGCCGGTATGCCCCTTTACTTAAAAAGTCATTCTCAAGGAGAATTTGTGTTTGATCATTCTTGGGCCAATGCCTTTTATCAACATGGTTTAGATTACTATCCAAAATTAGTAAGCTCCATTCCACATACTCCTGCTTCTGGTCCAAGACTTCTAATCAAAGACGGAGAAAATAAAAAAGAATTATTTGAAATGATTAAAGAAGGAATAAAAAATATTGCTGCTAAAAATAACATTTCCTCATGGCATATTCTATTTCCGAGAGAAGAGGAAGTTGATTTTTTTGATGATTCTAATTTGAGTATCAGAAAGAATGCTCAATTTATCTGGTTCAATGAAAATTTTAAAAGTTTTGAAGACTATTTAAATTCATTTAGAGCAAGACATAGAAAAAATGTAAGAAAAGAAAGGAATAAGATAATAGAACAAGAATTGATAATAGAAACTTTTTCGGGAGAAAGCTTAAATTATGATTTGTTAAACAAGTTTTATAAATTTTATTTATCTACTAATATCAAGAGAAGTGGTTTTTCTGGTTATCTTACAAAACAATTTTTTTTAAACTTCCCAGCAACTCTTTTTAAAAACTTGGTTATAGTTTTTGCAAAAAAGAAGAGTAACGATGAGATGGTTGGGGGTTCTCTTTTTTTTAGAGATGATCAAAATCTTTATGGTAGATATTGGGGTTGTATTGAAGAATTTGATTGTCTTCACTTTGAGTGTTGTTACTACCAAGGAATAGATTATTGTATAAAAAATAAGTTAAAAAAATTTGATCCCGGCGTGCAAGGGGAACATAAAATTAAAAGAGGATTTGCGCCCACTGAAACTTATTCTGCTCACTGGATTGCCGACGAAAGATTTAGTGAAGCTATTGAAGATTTTGTAACCAAAGAAGAACTTCATATTAATTATTACCTTGAAGATGCAAAAAAATTACTCCCATTTAAAACATCTTAAATCTCATCCATTAAAAAAAGAGATTTTTTATTTAATAGAAAAAGATAAAGATCTGGAGAGTCTATTTCTCGATAACTCAAATTTCAGAAAGTTCAAACGTCCTAAAGGTTTTGAAGGCCTTATAAGACTTATCACAGAACAGCAGTTATCTGTTGCTTCAGCAAAAGCAATTTTTTTTAGAATAAAAAAAAAATTGAATAGATTTAACCCAGAAGAATTTTTAAAACTATCAGACACAGTTCTTAAAGAAACTGGATTGAGCAGACAAAAAATTTCTTACTGTCGCATTCTTGCTGAATCAATAAAACATAAGGAAATAAGTTTCTATAAATTACATAGAATGAGTGATGAATTACTTAAAGAAAACCTCATTAAAATCAAGGGTATAGGAGAATGGACAGCAGAATGCTACATGCTTGCCTCTTTGGATAGGCCAGATATATGGCCTGTAAAAGACCTTGGTCTTCAAATAGCTATAAAAAAAATAAAGGGTTTTGATGCCAGACCATCTGAAGATGAGATGAGGGCCATTAGCGAAATTTGGAAGCCATATAGATCCACTGTTGCTAATGTGCTATGGGCATCTTATGACTAGTTTGAAAATAAAGTAGATTAGGCATTAGACTAAAGCTATAAAGTTTTAGATATATTCAAATAATGAAAATTTTAAGGATAGTTACTTTCTTTCAAATACAAATAAAATGTTAAAAATGTATAAACAGGAATATAAAAAACTAAAGGAGCTTCAATTTTTTCAAGCTACGAATTTTTTATTAGTATCCAAACTAATTTCTAATACCAAAGAAGACAAAAACTTTATTTTTAAACTTCCTATGCTCGACGATCAAAACAAGGATGACTATGAGGTTAATTTTAAATTAAAAAAAATGTCAGATTACACCTCAAACTTAGAAGTATTAATGAAATCTCCTATAGATAAAAAAACTCTTAAGTTAAATTTGAGAATCTATCATGAAGCTAAGTTAGTAGAAGTTACAAGATTTCAAAATTTCCATGTAAGTTTATTGGAAATTTTTCAGACAAGTTTAAAATTTGGTTTCTTAAAAGATGAAAGATTGCAATGGAATTCATTTACAAAAGAATTTTTAAACTTATGTGTAGAGGAAGGACAATCAATTGAAACTTTTATACCTACATGGCTTTAACAGCTCACCGGAGTCCACCAAAGCAAAAATATTTAAAAAATTTATATCAGCTCAAGACAAGAAAAATTTAATAATACCTGAGCTTCCAATATCTCCTAAAGATTCAATAAATCTATTAAGTGAAATAATTGAAAAAGAAAATCAAAAAATATCAATCATAGGAAGTTCCCTAGGTGGATTTTATTCCTCTTATCTAGGAAACATTTATGGAATCAAAAATGTTCTAATTAATCCAGTTGTTCCAGAGCATCTTGAATCTATGAAAGATATTATTGGTGTACATTCTAATTATCAATCTAAAGAAAAATATAGATTTACAGAATCTAATTACCAAGAATTATTAGATCTCAAAACTAGTGAATTAAGTTTTCCAATGAATCATTTTTGTTTAGTTCAGCTTGGTGATGAAGTGCTTGATCAAAAATTGACAATAAATTATTTTAGAAAGTCACTAGTGCTTATTGAAAATAACGGAACTCATCAATTCGAGGGCTTTGGTAGACATCTATTTATGATTTACGATTTTATGACTAATTGATCTATAATAGTGCAATTCTTGTATAAAAAAAGAGCAAAAAATGCACTAGAATTAACCACTTTGTTTGATATTATTATAAATCGACAAACAAATTTAGGAGACATAATGTCAGATATGAAAACTTATGAATACATCTGGTTAGATGGCTACGAACCAGAAGCTAATATGCGTAGCAAAGTTAAAGCTACTGAAGATGATACACCACCAGATTGGTCATTTGATGGTTCATCCACACTTCAGGCTGAGGGAGGAAGTTCAGACTGTTTATTACTTCCAGTCCAACATTACTCTAACCCTCATGGACATGATTTAGTTCTGACCCAAGTTCAATCAGCTGATCATACAACTCATTCTTCAAATTTTAGAGCTGCAGCTGCAGAAGTAGTTACTGATGAGTGGTGGTTCGGTTTTGAACAAGAGTTTTTCTTTACAGATCCAAAATCAGGCGAGCCCCTAGGTTGGGAAGATGGAACACCTAAAGAGCAAGGAGAATACTATTGCGGAGTTGGTGCCAGTAATGTTGTTGGAAGAGAAATTTCTGATGCACATCTTGAAGCTTGCTTAGAGCTTGGAATTACATTAACTGGAACGAATGCTGAGGTTGCATTAGGGCAATGGGAGTATCAATGCTTTGGTAAAGGTATTAAAGCTGCAGATGACTTATGGGTTAGTAGATATCTATTGTTCAAAATTGCAGAAGAATTTGGCGTCGGAGTAAATATTCATCCAAAGCCAAAAACTGGTGATTGGAATGGATCAGGAATGCACTCTAATTTTTCAAACGAAGAAATGAGAACCAAAGGTTCAAAAGAACTATTTGAGTCAATGTGTGAGAAATTAGGTGAAGTACACACTGAAGGAATAGCCTCTTACGGTTCAGATAATGATATGCGATTAACTGGTCTTCACGAAACTCAAAAGATTACTGAATTCTCATATGGAGTCAGTGATAGAGGAGCTAGTATAAGAATTCCGGTTTATACCGTTGAACATGATTGGAATGGCTATTTAGAAGACAGGAGACCTGCTTCAAATGCTGATCCATATAAAATTCTAGCTCATATTGTTGGGACTTTAACAAAGTAAAACCTTAAGGTATTTTGAATAGTTCTTCTGTCACAGGACAGAAGAACTATATTAAATCGGATAAAACTTGCGATGAAAAAATCACTAACAGATATAGGTAAGCTTTTTAAATCTCTAATTGCTTTTATAAAAAGCAGTTTTTCGAGTTGTTTAGTATGACTAATAAATCAAAAACCTTCTCGAACTTAGCTCTAGATTTCCTTTCTTCAAAAATATTGATCGTTGATAAAAAACTTCAAGTTATATATCTCAATAAGTCTGCGGAGGATTTTCTTAATACGTCTTTTGAGAAAGCAAAAAATAAAGACATATCAGAAATTTTTTTTGAAAAGCCAAAAAATGATTTAGAGCTAAAAGAGTTATTTGAAAATAAAAGTCATCTGAAAAGGCATATAACCACTTTATTTTTAAACAATAATTTAAAAAAGAAAACTTCTTTCTTAGCGACATATTTCGAGGATGATAAAAAAGAACAGTTTATTGTTTTTGAATTCTTTAGTGCAGATAAAACTTCAATTGAATCAAAGAGGGAACGAAGATTTAAAGGAGATGTAATAACGAATGCTTTTTCAAAAGTGTTGGCTCATGAAATAAAAAATCCTTTAAGTGGAATAAAAGGATCTGCGCAACTATTAATGAACAAAGTAGATGATTCTGAAAATCAAGAATTTTTAAATATAATTCTTAAAGAAACGGACAGGATAGCTAAGATTATTGATCAGGTTTCAAAAAAGAATTTTCAACTTAATCCAAAACCTTTCAATGTTCATAGCATACTTGAAAAGATTCCCAACTTCGTCGATTCTTTAAATCTTAAAGAAATATCTGTTGAAAGGGATTATGACCCAAGTATTCCACTGCTTAATGTTGACGATAACCTATTAGGACAAGTTTTCTATAACTTGGCTAGAAATTCTGTTGAAGCTATCGACGCAAGTAAAAAAGGAAATAAACTAATTTTAAGAACAAGAATTATGTACGAAACTTTCTTGAATAAATCATATTATAAATCTGCATGCTTGATTGAGATTTCAGATAATGGTCCTGGAATACCAGATGATTTAATAGACTCAATTTTTTTCCCATTAGTTTCTACAAAAGAAATTACATCTGGGCTTGGTTTAGCTATTGCCAGAGGAATAATAAATCAGCATAAAGGTGAAATAGATTGTGTAAGCAACTCAAATGGGACGACTTTTTCTGTGATTTTGCCGATTGAAGATAATTCAGAAGTTGTAAGGGAGGAATTAAATGCCTAGGCCAAAAAAGGTTTGGATTGCAGATGATGATGAATCTATAAGATTTATACTTGAAAAGGGTCTTTTAGACGCTGGCTTTCATGTAAATGTTTTTGAAGACGGAAATGAAGTTGTAAATCACTTGGATATAGAGAAACCGCACGTACTTTTAACAGATCTTAAAATGCCAGGAAGAGACGGTATGGATCTTCTAGATACTTTTAAAAATGACTATCCAAATATTCCTGTAATTATGATGACAGCTCATTCTGACTTGGATACTACTGTACAAGCTTTTGAAAACGGTGCGTGGGACTATATAGCAAAACCATTTGATTTAAATGGAGCGATAGACAAAATTACTAAAGCTTTAAGCGAGCAAAAAAAGAAGCAAAAAAAATCTACTTCTGGCGAGGAAATAGATACCAAAGGTGGAAAACTCATTGGGAAATCAAATGTAATGCAGGATTTATTCAATTCAATAGGGAAACTATCCCATTCAAGTAGCACAGTGCTTTTATATGGGGAGTCGGGAACTGGTAAAGAATTAGTTGCAAGAGCGATTTATGAACACTCTGATAGACAAAATAAGAAATTAATTTCCTTAAATATGGCTGACATTCCGATAGAACTATTAGAATCGGAACTATTTGGATATGAAAAAGGAGCTTTTACGGGTGCGTCACAAAAAAAATTAGGTA
Organism: uncultured SAR86 cluster bacterium; assembly: GCA_902527995.1. Taxonomy (GTDB): domain Bacteria; phylum Pseudomonadota; class Gammaproteobacteria; order Magnimaribacterales; family AG-339-G14; genus AG-339-G14. Next base: position 43,592 of record CABZRA010000001.1, on the reverse strand, counting down.
GGTTTGAGCAAGCTCATGAAGGAACACTTTTTCTAGATGAAATAGGAGACATGCCTTTTGAAACTCAAACAAGAATTTTAAGGGTATTGTCTTCAGGAGAATTTTACAGAATTGGTGGCACTGATCCTGTAAAAGTTGATGTAAGAATTATTGCAGCTACAAATCAAAACTTGAATGACAAAGTAAAAACTGGAGCTTTCAGAGAAGATCTATTTCACCGCTTAAATGTCATAAGAATTGCTTTACCTCCTTTAAGGGAAAGAAAAGAAGACATCCCTTTGTTGGCAAACTATTTTCTTAATAAGTACAGTGAAGAATTAAAATCCGAACCTAAGATTTTATCTAGTGAAGTTGAAGAACTATTTAGAAATTTAATTTGGCCCGGTAACGTATTACAGTTACAAAACTTATGTCATTCTTTAACCGTTCTTTCTTCAGCACAAGAAATTGTCATTGCTGATTTACCCAATGATTTAATAATTCAAAAAAAAGGTCCTGACTTAACTTGGAACGATATGCTTGAAACCTGGGCATCGAAAGAATTGCTTAATGGTGAAGATCACATTCTCAACTCGACTGTCCCAATGTTTGAAAAAACTCTTATCAAAGTTGCTTTGAAAGCTTCGAAAGGCAAAAAAAGCGAAGCTGCAAAACTTTTAGGATGGGGTCGAAATACTCTTGCTCGAAAAATGCAAGAATTAGATTTTTAATCTTTGAATAACTTTTAATTGATCTAATCCAACAAAGGCAACCCATCTGCCGTCCAAGTATTAATACCTCCTTTAAGGATAAAAGTGTTTTTTCCAGCTTTTTTTAATTCTTTTGAAAACTCATCGGATTTATTACCGTTTTGACAAAAAAGCACTACAGGTTTTTCTGAATTTTTTTCTATTTCTTTTTTACAGTTTTCTAAATCAGGGCCGATATATATGGCTTGACTAATCTTTCCCTTGGAAAATTCTTTTTCGTTTCTTAAATCTATCAATAAAGCATCTTTATTATTTAGTTGAAAGATTACTTCTTGAGGGTCTAATTTTATAGCTTTTCTAGAATTCTCAGAGTAAAAAAATAAAGAGATGGCTACCAGTAAAGGAAGCACTAAAAACCAATTTGTTATTAAAAATTCAAAGAAATAAGGCATTACAGGAGTATCATAACGTATTTAAAAATATTAACTATGACTGAAGATAAAAATAATTATTTAGTGCTGGTAAGGCATGGTCAAAGCGAATGGAATGAAAAAAATCTTTTCACAGGCTGGAAAAATCCCCCTCTGACAAAACTTGGAAGGCAAGAAGCTAGAAAAACTGGAGAGAAAATAAAGTCTCTTGGTTTGAGTTTTGATTTACATTTCACTTCTGAATTAGAGAGAGCTCAAAATACTGGAGAAATTATCATAGAAGAAATAAAACAAGAAATTGAAACGTTTAAGAATATTGCTCTTAATGAGAGAGACTATGGAGATTTATCTGGCTTAAATAAAGATGAAGCAAGAAAAGAATGGGGTGAAGAACAAGTTCATATTTGGCGACGTTCTTATAATATTCCTCCTCCAGGGGGAGAGAGTTTAAAAGATACCCTGAACAGGGTTTTACCTTACTTTGAAAAAACTATTAAACCTGAGCTTGATAAGAAAAAAAATATTTTAGTTACTGCTCATGGTAATTCTTTGAGAGCTCTTATAAAAAAGATAGAAAATATTTCCTCCAATGACATAGTTAAGCTTGAAATCGCAACCGGCGAGCCAATTGTTTACTCTTTTTTTAAAGAAAGGTATGTGAGATTAACTATTTGATCTTACAGATATCTTATTTTTTAAAAGTTCTTCTTTTACTCTTTCAATTGAGATTTCTTTATAGTGAAAAATACTTGCAGCCAAGACAGCATCGGCTTCTCCTATTTTGATAGCATCAACTAAGTGATCTAAAGTACCAGCACCTCCAGATGCTATTAAAGGAATTTCTAATGCAGAAGCAAGCTTTTGATTCAATTCGTTATCATACCCGCTCTTAGTTCCATCCTTATCCATCGAAGTCATTAAAATTTCACCCGCTCCTAGATCTTCTACTTTTTTTGCCCAATCAATTGCATTTAGTAGAGTTTTATTTTTTCCGCCGTGAGTGAAAACTGACCATAAGTCTCCTTCCTTTTTTGCGTCAATTGCAACAACAATACATTGTGAACCAAATTCTCTGGAAGCGTGTTGAATTAATTCAGGCTCCAAGATTGCTGAAGTATTAATAGAAACTTTATCCGCTCCAGATTTTAATAAAACCTCAATGTCTTGAATTTTTTTAATTCCTCCACCCACTGTAAATGGTATAAAAACTTGATTAGCTATTGCTTCAACTGTAGTTAGAGTCGTGGATCTTTCTTGATAAGAAGCGTCTATGTCCAACATACATATCTCATCTGCACCTTCAAGATCATACCTTTTTGCAACTTCTGCTGGATCGCCAGCATCGACGATATTTTCAAAATTTATACCCTTAACAACTCGCCCGCCTCTTACATCCAAACAAGGAATGATTCTAGCCGTAAGTGACATTAACTGTTAAACCTCTCTAAGATTTCGTCTAAATTAATCGAACCTTCATATAAGGCTTTTCCACATATAGCTCCGAAGACATTTTTTACTAGTGACAATTTTTCTAGGTCTTCTAATCTACTTACTCCTCCTGATGCAATAACTGGAAATTTCGACGCTTGGGCTAATTTTTTTGTTTCTTCAATATTTGGACCCATCATCATGCCGTCTTTATCTATATCTGTATAAATAATCTGGAAAATAGGCAAGTCTTTAAAGTCTTCCAGAAGATCGGTTGCTAATACGTCTGAGGTTTTTGTCCAAGCCTCGGTTGCAACAAAACCTTTCTTTGCATCCAATCCTAAAATAATTCTTTCAGGATACATTTCGCAAGCGTTTATGAAAAAGTCTTTGTCTGTAATTGCAACACTGCCCAAAATAAAATAGTCGATGCCTAAATTCTCATAATTCTTCAAGGTATCAAGATTTCTTATTCCGCCACCCAGTTGAAAAAAAACATTTGGAAAAGATCGTTTAATTTTTTCTATGGCTGCAAAATTTGTAGACTTTCCATCATTCGCTCCATCAAGATCTACCAAATGAATTCGTTTAGCGCCCAATCTTATCCAATGCTCGGCTGCGTCAGTAGGATCGTTAAAGTAAATTTTTGTTGTGTCAAGATCACCTCTTTCTAATCTGACACATTTTCCATTTTGAATATCTATTGCAGGGATGGGAATCATATTTTCCAATCAATAAAATTTTTTAAAAATTTTAATCCAGGATCACCGCTTTTTTCAGGATGAAACTGAACACCAATTATATTCTCGTGGAGAACTGCAGAATTAAAAATTTCTCCATGCTTAGTTTGAGAGAAAATATTTTTTTTATTAAGTTTTTTTGAGGCAAAAGAGTGGACAAAATAAAAATTGGTTGAATTGGGAATATCATTGTTTATAAAGTGATCTTTCTTAAATTCAACTTGATTCCACCCCATGTGAGGAATCTTTAAATTCCCTTTTTTAGAAAGTCGTTCTACTTTTTCTGGAAAAATATTTAATCCTTTATCTTTTGGAGATTCCTCACTTAGAGAAAATAAAACTTGTAAGCCCAAACAAATTCCCAAATATGGTTTTTCTGATAATGACTTTTTTAAACTTTCAAACAGATCATTTTTTTTTAAGTTATTTATGCAGGATCCCATTGATCCTTGACCTGGGAGAATTATCTTATCAATAGATTTTAATCCTTTAGGATTAGTGACTATTTTTGCTTCGGCTCCTAGAAAGCTTATTGCTCTAAGAACAGAAAAAATATTACTTGCACCATAGTCTACGATACCAATTTGCATTATAAAAAAACCTCCTAAAGGGAGCCTTTGGTAGATGGGATTTGGTCAATTTTAGACTCATCAAGGGCGCACGCTTGTTTAAGCGCTAATGCAAAAGCTTTAAAAATTGTTTCAGCTTGATGATGAGCATTAATACCTTTTAAGTTATCTATATGTATTGTCGCGAGGGCTTTATTTGTAAAACCCTGAAAAAATTCCCTTAGCAGTTGTAAATCAAAGTCGTTTATGGCGTCTTTAGTAAATTCTACATTCCAACTTAAACCAGGCCTGCCTGAAAAATCTACAACGACTCTCGACAAAGCTTCATCTAAGGGAGCATATGCAGAACCAAATCTTTTGATGCCTTTTTTTTCGCCTAATGCTTTATTGAATGCATCTCCCATACAAATTCCTACATCCTCTACTGTGTGATGGGCATCTACTTCAAGATCGCCAGTTGCTGATAAATCAATATCAAAATCGCCATGCTTTGAAACTTGTTCAAGCATATGGGAAAAAAATGGCAAATCAATTGCATGGTCACTTTTCCCACTGCCATCTAAATTTAACGATAAAGAAATTTGAGTTTCTTTCGTATTTCTTTCTAAATCTATTTTTCTCATAAAAAGCTATTATAACGGAGCACAGGATTTAAAATAAGTTTATGAATAATTTTTCTCAAAAAATTATATCTTGGTATGAGGTTAGCGGAAGAAAAAATCTTCCTTGGCAAGTTGAAGATCCTTACAAAATCTGGATTTCTGAAATTATGCTGCAACAAACTCAAGTTAAAACTGTAATGCCCTACTTTGAAAACTTTACCTCTAAATATCCAAATATTGAGAGTCTGGCAAAAACTAGTTTGGACGATGTCCTGTCCCTTTGGTCTGGTCTTGGATATTACTCTAGGGCAAAAAATATTCATAAAACTGCGGTAATTTTAGAAAAAGATTTCAATTGCTCTCTTCCAGATACTTTAGAGGACTTAATGATGCTTCCCGGCATCGGATTTTCGACAGCTGGGGCAATACTTTCGCTTGGATTCAAAAAGCCTGGAGTAATTCTTGATGGAAATGTAAAAAGAGTTTTGTTGAGAATGTTAGGTAATAAATCGCCCATGAATCATTATAAGACTGAAAAATCATTAAAAGAGTTCGCTAAAATTCTACTTCCAAGCGCTAAACACAAACAATATTCTCAAGGTTTAATGGATCTTGGAGCTACAATATGTAGGCCTAAAAATCCTGAATGTAAAATGTGTCCTATAGTTGCTTGCTGTAGTGCTAAAGAAAAAAACATTCAAAACGAGATACCTGTAAAACTTAATAAAATAGAAAAAAAAGAAAAAATAATTGAGTGGGTTTTAATTAAAACAAAAACTAAAGTTCTTCTTAAAAGAAATAAGGAATCAGGAATATGGCAAAATCTTTGGCTACTACCTGACAAGGCATTTTTGCCGCTCAAAAAAATTACAAATCTTGATCCAATTGAAGAAGATTTTCCTAACTTCGTGCATCAACTTTCACATAAAAAACTCTTAATATCTCTTAAGATTTACACTATCAAAAATAAAGATAGATTACCGATTAATAGGAGTCTTTATAATTGGGTAAATATATCTGATTCAGTTAATATGGGAGTTCCAAAGCCTGTAAGAGAAATATTAAATAAAATATGAGTGAAACAGTATTTTGTAGAAAATTTAAAGAGGACTTACCAAAAATGGTCAGACCTCCCTATCCCGGGCCAAAAGGCGAAGAACTTTTCAACTCTGTTTCTAAGAAAGCTTGGGATGAATGGGTTATTCTTCAAACGACACTAATAAATGAGAAGCAATTAGACCTTTCAAAGAAAGATGACAGAAATTATCTTAATACTCAGCTTGAATTATTTTTAGATAATAAAGATCACGATACAGCTTTAGGTTTTACAGAAATTTAAAGTTCGAGTTAATCTCATGCTTGATGTAAATACATTAATAGAAAAACTCAGCTTGGAGGAAAAAATTTCCCTGTTAACTGGTTTCAATTCATGGTATTCCAACAAAATACCAAGGCTTAGGATCCCAAGCATAAAAATGTCTGACGGACCCAATGGTGTGAGAGGTGATTCTACATCTGGTAAAAGCTCCGCCTGCTTCCCTTGTCCTATCTCGATGGGATCTACATGGAATAAAAAATTAATTAAAAAAATTGGAACTGCGTTAGGCGAAGAAGCTTTAGATAAAGATGTAGACGTTCTTCTTGGGCCGACTATAAATCTTCATAGACATCCTTTGGGAGGAAGGCATTTTGAGAATTTTTCTGAGGATCCAATCTTAGCTGGAAAAATAGCTGTGTCTTATGTCAAAGGCGTTCAATCAAAAAAAGTTTCAGCTTGCCTTAAACACTTTGTTGCCAATGATACAGAATTTGAAAGACACACAGTAAGTTCTAACTTAGATGAAAGAACGTTAAGAGAAGTATATCTTTTACCATTTGAAATGGGTGTTAAAAAAGCCAAAGCTAAGTCTGTAATGTCAGCATATAACAAACTAAATAATATTTACTGTAGTTCTCATCAAGAATTGTTAACAAATATCTTAAAAAAAGAATGGGGTTTTGATGGATATGTTGTAAGTGATTGGGGAGCTGCTTTAGAAACTGTTGAAAATGCAAAGGGTGGTTTAGACATGGAAATGCCTGGCCCAGGACACACATGGGGAGAAAAGCTAAAAGAAGCTGTTGAAAAAAATAAGGTATCCCAAGAACTAATTGATGACAAAGTTAGAAGGATCTTAGCAACAATGGAATTTACTGGAAGAATTCAGGCTCCAGAGAATAGACCCGAAAAAGAAAGCAACAGAAAGCCTCATAGAAAGCTATTGAGAAAATGTGCTAGCGAAGGCATGGTGTTGTTAAAAAATGAAAACTTTTTGCCCTTAACAAGTTATGAAAATAAAACAATCGCTGTTATAGGTCCTAATGCAAAAGTAAGTCAAATCATTGGAGGTGGAAGTGCAAGCCTAAAACCTCACTATCAAGTTCATCCCCTCGAAGCATTAAAAGAGCACGTAAAAGATAAAAATATTTCGTATGCGAAAGGTGCTCATACTCATAAATACCTCCCAAAGTTTGATGAATCTTTATTTATTGATCCCAAAGGATTTAAGGTTGAATATTTTGACAGCGATATAAAACAATCAAACCTTCTCAAGACAGAAATACTCAAAGGTAATAAATTCTGGGTTTTTGACGGTTTTGCAAAAGATATTATCAATCGAGAAGAAAGACCCAATATAAAAGTAAGGTTTTCATGTGAATATGTCCCGGACGTACAAGGTATCCATGAATTCGAAGTATTTGGAATTGGACCATGTTTTATGAAAATTGATGGTGAGGAAATAATTGATAATGCAAACGACATTATGCCTGGAGAAGCTTTCTTTTCTTTTGGTAGCGAACCTAAAAAAACTAAGCAAACCTTAGAAAAAAACAAAAAGTATCTAATTGAGATAGTTTACTCCTTTGAGGGTAGATTTCCTGCAGTTCAATTTGGCTGCCTACCACCTGATAAATTGAATTTATTAGATGAAGCAAAAAAATTAGCTGAGTCAGCAGATATCTTAATTGTAGTTGCAGGAACTAATTCCGATTGGGAAACTGAAGGTAATGATAGAAAAAATCTTGAATTGCCATGTAATCAGGATGAGCTAATTAACCAAATTACCGATATTAATTCTAATTGTGTTGTGGTTTTAAACACCGGAGCTCCAGTGAGTATGTCTTGGTCTGAGAAACCTAGAGCTATAATCCAATCATGGTTTGGCGGTCAAGAATATGGAAACGCTTTAATGGATATCATATTTGGAAAAACAAATCCTTCCGGGAAACTGCCCACTTCCTTTCCTAATAAAATTGAAGACACCCCAGCTTTTTCATCTTATCCCGGTGAAAATTCTCAAATGAATTATGAAGAGAAATTATTAATCGGGCACCGATGGTATGAAAAAAAAGAAATTAAACCGTTATTCCCATTTGGTCATGGTCTTTCTTACACTAATTATGAGTATAAAAATTTAAAAGTTGAAAATGAGGCTGGAAAGATTTTATATAGTTTTGAAGTTTCAAATATTGGTAAATTTGACGGAAAGGAGATTATTCAATGTTATATAGGCAGTCCAATAACAGATGAAGAGGAACCCATTAAGACCTTGCAAAATTTCAAGAAAATCAAATTAAAGAAAGGACAAACTAAGCGTATTAAATTAAAACTTAATAAAAGAAATTTTTCTTATTGGGACGTCTCTTCAAAAAGCTGGAAAATAAAAAAAGGAGATCACGAAATATTGATTGGTTCCTCTTCAGACAAAATTCTATTAAAAGATAAAATTTCTTGGTAAAAATTTACCCTTCCATAAGAAAATGTATTTGCTCTTGATTAAGATTAATTCTTAAAGCTTTCATACAACTTTCAGATTCAAACAAATTTCTTGGGCCTATCAAGGGAAATATATATTCATTTCGATTAATAACATATGCCAAAGCTAACTCTACAGGGGAACAATTCAGCTTCTCAGACAACTCGAAACATCTTTTTCTTCGATCTAAATTATCTTTACTATGCCATACTCTAGTTTCTTCCTCTAAAGTTGGATTTGCTCCGTGAATAAATTTTGGGAATAATTCTTGTTGAACAAAAAAACCTCTGGCTTGGCTAGACCAGGGAAATAAGTAGATGTTATTTGACACTAAATAATCTAAATACTTTTCATCACAACTCACACATCCAGGCCAAACTGGTTTGTTCATTTTTGCTAAACTGAAGTTGTTACTTAATACTTTAAATCCTTCCTTATTATTTTTAGCGGCATACTCGTTAGCTTTCCTAAATCTTTCCAAAGTCCAATTAGAAGCTCCGAATAATGTAAAAAGACCAGATGATTGCAACTTATTCAATTCATCGATGAACTCTTCAACTGGGATGTCAGGATTGTCTCTATGTAAACAATATATATCCAACCTATCTAAATTCATGCGATTAAGAGATTCTTCTAATTGTGGTTTTATATTTTCTGGCTCACAATCAGGTGTGTGTACTCCCTTTCCTAAAATTATTACTTCATCCTTTAAATCACGTTCGTTTATCCATGCACCAAGGTATCCGTCGGAAAGACCATTATTGTAAATATATGCCGTATCAAATATTCTCCCGCCCTGCTGATAAAAATGCTCAAACATACAAAATGCATGCAGTTCTGATATTTGATTATCACATCCAAAAACAATTCTCGGAGCTAACTTTCCTGAAATAGAAAATAATTTGTGATGCTTGTTTGAGTTCAAATTAAAGTCTAAATCTTTGATAGCCGAATTCTTGATTTCATTATTGGGGAATTTTATTCCAAGTTTTGAATACCATTTTTCCAACCATAAAATATTTCCTAAGGTATCTTTATGCGACATCAAGGGAGACTCAAATTTATTTTCTTTAATGCAATTAGCAGCTTCATCTATTTCTCTTGTAAACAAACCAACTTCGTCTGTAATTTCAAAAAATTCGTCTTTTCCATTATTTGAAAGCTTAATTAAAGACTTTCCATTATTAAATTGACCGCAGTGCCAAGGATCGGAGATTTCTAGTCTTAAATTATCTGCTTCCACAATAAGATTGTTTTTATACTCTTCTTGAATAGCGGTTTTAATTTCGGCAGAAATGCCATCAGAAAAATTTACTGTCGCCGTAGACTTAGCGTCCACTCCTGTTTCATCTAACTCTCCCTCCACAACTATTTCTAAAGGATCTGCAAAAGGTAAATTCTTTAACCTACCAGATATTAATCGCACCATCGAAAGAGGATAACAACCAACATCGAGAATTGCCCCGCCTGCTAGACAAAGATTTCTCAGCCTATGTTCTTTTGATACGTTTGCTGAGAAACCAAAGGAACTTTGCATTTTTACTTCCTTATTTAAAAAATGTTTCTCAATTAATTCTAAAACCTTAAATGTTTGAGGGTGACATCTGTACATAAATGCCTCCATCAGAAAAACATTTCTCTTTTGTGCTTCATTTATCAAAATCATTGATTCAGAAGAATTTATGGTTAAAGGTTTTTCACACAAAACGTGTAGATTTTGACGAATGCATTTAAGGGAATAATTGAAATGCGAATCATGAGGAGTTGCGACATACACAGCTTCTAAATCGCTGTCTAAAAAATTATCGAGATCATTGAAAGGAATTATTTTATGTTTTTTAGCAAAGGCTTCTACTTTAGATTTACTTCGTCCAAATACCGATTTGAGCTCTGAAGTTTCAGAATTCTTAATAGAGTTGGCGAAAGCATTCGCGATAGCACCGTTTGCTATCAAACCCCATTTAAGTTTCTCAGTCACCATAGAATTTTTTCCTTAAAATTTATTCCTATATTTTAAATTGATTGCGCATCAAAGACGATTCTTCTAATATAATTTCTTTTCCAAGCCCAGATAGCTCAGTTGGTAGAGCAAAGGACTGAAAATCCTTGTGTCGGTGGTTCGATCCCGCCTCTGGGCACCTTTCAGAGAAAAAAGTAAATTTTTATGAAATTTTTCAAGAAAAAACAAATTCTCTACCCCGCTATAGAACCCTACAACTCGGGTTTTATCAAAAGTGGAGTTCATGAAATTTATTATGAAGAATGTGGTAACCCAAAAGGAAAGCCCGCAGTCTTCTTGCATGGTGGTCCGGGTGGTGGTGCTGGAAAATTTTCAAGAAGATTTTTTAATCCTAGAAAATACAGAATCGTTCTCTTTGATCAAAGGGGCTGTGGTAAGAGTAAACCTCATACTTGCTTGGAAGATAATACCACTTGGCATTTAGTACAAGATATAGAATTAATTAGAAAAAAATTAGAAATAGAGAGATGGTTGGTATTTGGAGGATCTTGGGGCAGTACTCTTGCTTTGGCATATGCGCAAAAACATCCAGAGTACGTTTCAGAACTTGTACTCAGAGGCATTTTCATGTTGAGAGAAAAAGAACTGAAATGGTTCTATCAATATGGAGCCAGCGAGATGTATCCTGAGGCTTGGCAAGGCTTTTTAAATGAAATACCTAAGACAGAACATTCAGATTTAATTGAAGCTTACCGAAAAATTTTTAATGGAGATGATGAAGAGAAAAAATTGTCCGCAGCAAAAGCTTGGTCAAAATGGGAGGCATCAGCGAGTTTTATCAATCATAATCCTGAAGCCATAAAAGATTCTGATAATGCTGAGTTTGCTCTGGCCTTTGCTCAAATAGAAAACCACTATTTTGTGAACAATGGTTTCTTAGATCATGAAAACCAACTCTTGGATAATGTCGATCTTATCAGGCATATACCTTCAGTAATTGTCCAGGGTAGATACGATGTAGTTTGTCCTCCTACAACAGCTTACGAATTACACAGGCGTTGGCCTGAATCTGAACTAAAAATTGCTCCTTTTTCTGGACACTCTGCTTTTGAAAAAGAAATTTCTAAATTATTGGTTGAAACCACTGATAAATTTTCAAAAAACTAGAAGATTGACAGACCGAAGATAAAGTCAATATCATTGTTTCAAGTTAATATTTTTTTATGTCTGAAAATTTGCTTTTAAAAGGAATCAAAGTAATTGACGCTGCAAGTTTTATTGCAGGTCCATCATCTACCACGATACTCTCTGATTTTGGCGCTGAGGTTATAAAAATTGAACCTCCAAAAGTAGGAGATAGTTTAAGGCATCTTATCCTAAGAACAAGAAGAGTTAACCCGCAAAGTGAAAAAGATTATTGCTGGCATTTAACTTCCAGAAATAAAAAAAGTTTAGCCTTGGACTTAAATACGTCCAAAGGCCAAGAAATTTTAAAAGAATTAGTTAGGAACTCAGATGTATTTGTCACTAATATGCCTGAAAAAACAAGAGAGAAACTAAAGATTCGTGCTAAAGATTTGCTTCCGATCAACGATCGACTAGTTTACGGATCTCTAACAGGATACGGTGAAGACGGTGAGGATTCTCATAGAACTGCTTTTGACGTATTAGCTTGGTGGGCGAGGAGTGGATTAATGGATATTGTCAGACCATCTGAAAATTCTTCTCCTGGTTTTGTTCCAATTGGAATCGGTGATCAACCAAGCGGAGTAGCTTTATTTGCAAGCATAATGACCGCCCTATATAGGAGAGAAAAAACTGGAAAAGGTGGAGAAGTCTATACTTCTTTAATGGCTAATGGAGCATGGTCAAATGGCAGCTATATTCAAGCCGGTTTATTCGATGCTGAATTTCCAGACCGTCGAGATGAATCTCCATTACATCCTTTCGGCGGAAGGTATAAAACTAAAGATGGAAGATTTTTACTTTTAGCTATTATCGATGCTGCGAAAGAGTGGCCAAAATTCCTAGAAGCCATGAACCTTGAATATTTGAATAAGAATGAGAAGTTTTCAAATTTTAAAAATCTTAATATAAATTTTAAAGAGCTTTACAAAATCTTGGAGGACGTCTTTATACAAATTGATCTTTCTGATGCAATCGATAAATTAAAAAATTCCGGGGTTACTTTTGGTTTTATGAATAAATCAGAAGATTTAGCCGAAGATAAACAATTTCTTGATAGCGGTGTATTAATTAAGTACGAAGATCAAGCGTTCGGCGACGATACACTTACAGTAAACAGTCCTATATTTATAAAAGACGAAATTAAAAAAACTCCAAAAAAAGGTCCAGAACTTGGAGAACACACTAAACAGATTTTATTTGATTTAGGCAAAACTGAAAAAGATATTAAAGAATTAAAAGAAGCTGGAATTATAGATTTTTAAATGAAAAAAAAATTGGAATATTTTTTTGACTGCAGCAGTCCTTGGACTTATTTATCTTTTAGAGGAATACTTGATCTTGCTAGACAGAAGGAGTTTGAAATAATTTGGAAGCCGATTCTGGTTGGAGGCATTTTCAATTCTACAAATCCAAGTGTTTACGAGAGTAGAAATAATCCAGTCAAAGAAAAGTTAGAGTACTCACAAAAAGACCTTGCCGACTGGTCAGAATATAGAGGGATAACATTCAACTGGCCAAAAATTTTTCCAGTTAATAGCGTCAAAGCAATGAGAGGTTGTTTCTATTTTATTGAAAATAAAAAAATTGAGCCCTATGTAGAGGCAGTATTTAAAGCTTATTGGACTGATGGAGAAAATATAGCGGAGGATGAATGTCTCAAATCTATAGTAGAAAGTCTTGAAATTAATTCAGAAGAGTTCCTTAAATTTATAAACGATCCAAAAATTAAACAAAGACTAATCGAAAATACACAAAATTTAATGGATCGAGGTGGATTTGGCTCGCCTACCTTTTTTTTAAACGATGTAGATATGTATTTTGGAAATGATCGGATCCAATTATTAGCAGATAAAATTTAAAAGCTATTTTTTCTCTTTAGCTTTAGCCATCTCTACAATGCTTTTAGCATCTTGTCCAAACATTGTTTTCAAACTTTCTTTCGAAATACCTTTGCCAAAATTTCTAACTTCTTTACCTACTTCGATACCTTTTCTTACTGCGGGTCTGGATTTAATATCGTCAAACCATCTTCGAACATTTGAAAACAAATCAAGATCTACTTCATATCTTTTATATGCTGTAACCCAAGGAAAAGATGCCATATCAGCGATAGAGTAATCTCCAGCAAGATAATCTCTTTCATCTAACACTCTGTCCATTACTCCTAGTAAACGATCATATTCATCTTTATATCTTTTTTCAGAATATGAATGATCGCCAGGAAAATTGGGTGCGTAATTAACGAAATGACTGACTTGGCCAGCCATGGGGCCTAGACCGCCTACTTGCCAAAACAACCATTCCATAACTCTTTCCTTCTCTGGAGAAGTTTGAGGAAAAAACTTTCCAGTCTTTTCTGCGAGGTACATCAGAATTGCTCCTGACTCAAAAATACTAATGGGCTTTTTATCAATTACTCTGTCGTGATCAACAATGACGGGCATTCGGTTATTTGGGCTAATCTCTAAAAACTCTGGAGTGAATTGATCACCTTTGCCCAGATTTACCAAAATAACGTTGTAATCAAGCCCACATTCTTCAAGCATGATGGAAATTTTCCAACCATTTGGTGTGGGAGCATAATAAAGGTCAATCATAATTTTGAATATTTTAAATATATTTGTTGTATTATGCACTCGCCCGTGAAATTTCTTATCCCATTTCTTTTCTTTTTTGCTCCCCTTTCTTTAACAGACGATACCCCTATTTCTCATGCGCCAATAGGAGTAATGGGTGATCACGCACATAAGAAAGGAGAAATAATGGTTTCTCTTAGAATTTCCCATATGAAAATGAAAGGAAACTTACTTGAAGGAAGCTCCATAACAGATAGCCAGATTCTTACTCTCCCTAATCCAAATGCTGGCATGCAGAATGCGCCTTCTAATTTAAGCATAGTGCCTCAGGAAATGGATATGAGGATGTATATGTTTGGTGGAATGTTTGCTGCTTCAGACAAATTTACATTAATGGGCATGATGATGTTTAAAGATTTAGAAATGATTTCTAATACTTACCAAGGAATGATGAATAGAAATTTATTAGGATCTTTTAATCTTTCTTCTAAAGCCCTTTCTCAAGTTTCTTTATTTGGATTGATTAATATAGTGGATAACGATTCGGAAAATTCAATTTTTAAAATCGGGTTCATTCAAGCAATAGGAGATAACAATAAGACCGACGTCGTTTTAACTCCTATGAATTCACAAATGGAAATGATTGTGCCTTATGGAATGCAAGGTTCAGATAAATCAACCAAATTAAGTATTGGCTATACTCACAAAAAGTATTTTTTTACCAATTCACTTGGCTTTCAAATTCAGTCTTCTTTAAATGCAAATGAAAAAAATTGGGCATTTGGAAATGAATATGAAACCTCTATTTGGTTTCAAAAGTTTTTTAATAATAGTCTTTCATGGTCTCTCAGATACAACTTTGTAAAAGAAGAAAGCATCGAAGGTAGTGATTCAGATATTACAGGCCCTGTGCAAACAGCAAACCCTTACAATTATGGAGGTAGCTCTTCTTCAATAGGAATTGGATTTAATACTGTATTTAATTTATTCGAAAGCGATCACTCAGACAGACTAGCTATTGAGATATTATTTCCAATAAATCAAAATAAAAATGGATTACAAATGGATAGTAAAGAAAAAATTATCCTTGGTTATCAAAAAGCTTTTTAAACTTATTTAGTTGTTGCTAACAAAAGAAATTGCATTATTATTAATTCTGTCTTGGGGAGAGAAATGAATTTAAGATTAATTTTACTATTTACGATTTTGTATCCTGTAGCTGGATACACTCAAATAGAAGCAAATTCTTTCAGTAGCATCGCTGAAGAGCTTATTGTGACATCAAGAAAAAGAGAGGAAAACTCTCAATCCGTACCAATCTCTATATCAGCATTTTCAGGTGAAACTATTGAGGAAATCGGAATCTTTACTTACGAGGATCTTGATCGTATTTCTCCAAATCTGCAGGTTGTCAAAAATGGAGCTTATGGGACTGCTGCTGTAACTATAAGAGGCGTTGGTGGTAGTGGAATCTCTGTTACGTCTGAGTCACAAGCTGCAACTTATATTGATGGGGCTTATATTCCTAGAACACAAGGCAACTTTCTAGATCTTTGGGATTTAGAAAGAGTTGAAGTTTTAAAGGGGCCGCAAGGTACCTTGTTTGGAAAGAACTCAACCGTTGGGGCGGTTTCCTTTTTTTATAATAAGCCTAATTTTGATTCCCAAAACTATAAAGTAAGGGTTGGTGCAGGAACAGATTCTAGGAACGAATTAGCTTTAATGGCTAATCTTCCAATTTCAGATATCACCGCCCTTAGATTCTCTTACAGTCAAGAAAAACAAGACGGTTATATATATAACACTACCCGTAACGAATTCTCAGGAGCAATTGATGCCGAAACTATTAGGCTTTCAGGTATTTATAAACTCTCAAATGATATAGATATTTTATTCTCGCACGTAAATTACAACAGAGATGGAAGTAGAGTTCTTGGCGCGTGCGAGGTGATATCCCATCCTTTAAACGGTACAGGGCAGATAGGTATAATTAGTTCAGCTTTTATGGGAGCAGCTTTTGTTGCTGACCCTGGACTTGCTTTAGCCATAATAGGAAATTGTAATGCTAGTGTTCCCGGTGTAAGTGGAACATCAATAACAAGTCCTCGTGTAGACGATGATTTAAAAAGAACTACTATAGACACTACTTACAAATCAAATTTTGGAGAATTAAAATTAATTTTTAATCATTCTGACTTAGAATCCCTTAATGGTAGCCTTGGTATTAGTGTAAATGGAAATAGATTTGTTGGTCCTCTGGCAGGAACTTCGGCGTCTTATTTAGATCCTAGAGACATTGTTAACGATGCAACCTCTAACCAAATAGAACTAAGGTGGTCTGGTGAAGCACTAAACGGAAGACTTGATTTTGTTGTCGGTGCTTATACTTTTGATGAATCGGGAATTAACCAACTAAATACAATGTATTTTGACGGAGTAACTACACTCGAGACTCAAGCTACGGTAAATGCAAGAGCTAATGAAACTCACGCGGCTACTTTTGCTGCAATTGGAAACGATTGTGATAACCCAGGAACAAGTCTTACTGTAGCTCAATTGTGTTCTACTGTTCAAAGCTTGCAGGCTCTTAGCTCCCAACAAACTACTTTTGCAGAAAATAAGTCTGATGCATTCTTTTTTGAAGGAACTTATGCGATTAATACTGAAACAAACGTTACCTTTGGTTACAGATTTACAAGTGAAGATAAAATGGTTAAAACTTATTCTGATGCTATTATTCCTGGTTTAAGTAACGGTTTTGGAGGTTTAAGATCTCCCGCTGCAGGAACTTGTGCTCAAACCTTTAACGCGGGAACGTCAATTAGCTTTGGTCCATTTGGAACCTTTCAAAAAGATGCTTACTGTATAGGTACTGAAGAATTTGAAAATGACTCGTTTAGATTTGCGTTAGATTATACTTTGCCTAACGGCTCTCTTCTTTATGCTTCCTATGCAAAAGGATTTGCCTCTGGTGGGTTTAACAACGATGACAGAGTCTCTGCTTTTCCTGCTGAGACCGCAGACAACTATGAAATTGGAACGAAAGGAACTTATTTGGATGGCAAATTACAAGTCAATGCAAATATCTTTTTGTTTGACTACATCAACAATCAAAGAAGTGTCGCTAGGATAGATCCGAATAGTGGCGCTGCATCAATTGCTACCGTGCCTATCCAAAAAGCAGAAGTTGATGGGTACGAAATTGAAATTAAAGCTTTTATCAATGACTACTTTTCAGTTCTTGCTTCAAGAGGGGCTTACGGGGGTAAATATATAGAGTTTGTAGACGATAATGGAAACGATTTAACCGGATTTGCTTACGATGCTGAAGGTCCTGAGTCAAGAACCAACATTACATTACTAAATGTTTTTTCTTTAAATTCTAAAACGATTTCTTCTTCATTGAGTTGGACACACGTTGGAGACGATTTTACGACTACGGAATTATATGATTATTCACAGCTTCATAATTATTCCACTTTAGACTTTACTTCAAGTTTGCAGATTTCCGATTCACAGACTTTAACCTTAGTTGGAAAAAATATAACTGATGAACTTTATGGTTATGCTCAATTTGGAGATCCCGTTCTAGCAAGTATCCAAACTACTTACTATGCACCTGGTGAAGAATGGAAATTAACTTACCAACAGTCTTTTTAAGTTAAAGTTATTTTTTATAAAACTTGATATAAGCCCAATAGAATAAGGCTGGTAATACAGCAACTCCGATAAATGCTAGAGTTGAAGAATTAGCTTCCATAGCTGCAGCGCCAATACCTGAAAATACAACTGCAACTCCAATATTTACAATTCCAACTACTAGGATAAATTTAATAAAAGACATTCTTGCTAGACCTGCGCTTATTGTTATCAATTCTGCAAAAGCTGGAACTGGTCTAGAAAGAATCAATCCTATGGTACTGAAATTTTGAAGGGATTTTTCAGCCTCACTAAAGTCACTTTCACTAATCATTTTTTGAGCCAATGGCCTCGCAGCAAAACGACCTAGGAAATAACCTACACAAGCTCCTAAATTAAGACCCACCCAAACTACTAAAGACGCTATCGCCCAGCCCAGAGAAACTCCAGCTAAGGTATTAGTCAGCCCATTAGGAACCGGCAAAATTACATCAGCTGTAAGGGCAACTATTACGACTAAAGACACTAACAACTCGTTATCCCCTGCCCAATTCAATGCAATTTCTCCATATTTTGAAAGCGGACTCTCAAAAAGTATTAAGGGTAAGATAAGAGAAGTAAAAACTATAACTCCAAAAATAGTCCATCTCAGCCATAAAGGTAATTTCATGATTTTCTTATGAATTTAAAAAATATGACTGGTGTTAAAATAATTACTAGAAGAGCCAATAAATACTCTTTAAAAGCTAAGATTAAAATCCAAATCGTAATTAGAATTGATAAAAATATTGAAGGTGGAGGGTTTAATTCGTAATCGCCTTCTAACCAAGGAGAGCCTAATTCAGTGCCTCCCTGCCTATCATCGCCGTGAAGATAAGAATGAGCTGGGTTCATATCACCCACAACATCTTTTTCTGGTAATGAAGTAAGAATTTTTTTCATGCTTTCAAAGATCTCGGGTTCGTTTTCAGATAAATCATTAGTTTCAAAGGGATCTTCAATAATGTTGAATAAACTATATGATGGTGACACTGGAATTAATTGAGGTTTTGCTGAATATAGCTTCCATTCCCCATCAAACAAAGCCCTTTCGTCTGAAATAACTCTTGCCCCAACTAAAGCATTAATTGGTGGGGTAATTTCGTTCGTTATTAAATTCTTCCATTTATCTCTACCGTCAAATTTAGCATTATCTACTTCTATATCTACCGCGGTTAAAAGAGTTGGTAATAAATCTTGCACAAAAAAGAATTGTTCAGATTTTGAGTTTTCTATTTTTCCTTTCCACCAAATTACTGCAGGAACTCTTATTCCTCCTTCGAGAGCTGAAACTTTACTACCTCTCAATCCAGCCGTACTTCCTCTGGCATTAACTAAATTAGGAGCAATGACTTTGACTATTGGATCTACATCGAAAACCGGACCGTTATCGCTAAAGAAAATAATAATTGTCTCTTTTAGTATCCCTTTATTTTCTATAGCTTTAATTATCCTCCCTATTTCGTGATCTAAGGCATTTACATTTGCAGCGTATACCCTATCTTTTTTATCTTCTAAATAGGAAAAAGATTCAATATTTTTATTTGGAGCTTGTATCGGTGTATGCGGTGCATTGAAAGCAATATATAAAAATAAAGGTCTATTGTTATCTTTATTTTCAATGATATTTATAGCTTCATTAGCAATTAACTCAGTTGAATAACCTTCCTCGACTAATGATTTTTCATTTCTATGCCAATCTAATCGACCGGCTGCTGTATGATCAAAATAGCCTATACCACCTGTCAAATGTCCATAACTTGTTTCAAAACCTCTATTGGTTGGTAAAAATTTCTCATTAGCCATTCCAAGATGCCACTTTCCAGACAAGGCAGTTTGATAACCTGCCTCTTTAAGGTACTGCGGCATAATTTTTAATTCTGGTGGCATACCCGTTTGTTCGGCTGCAGGATTCATAAAGGGTCGCACAACCCCATGGTTAAAAATGTGAAGCCCAGTCAATAATGATGCCCTGGTAGGACTGCAGACTGGATTGGCATAGAACCTATTCATTTCCATTCCATCTTGGGCCAATTGATCGATGTTTGGGGTTGGAATATAACCTCCATGATAAGAGACGTCTCCCCAGCCAAGATCGTCAGTTAAAATAATTATTATATTGGGCTTCTCGTTTGCTTTTAAGCAACTTGATACAAGAGCGATTATTAAAAGAAAAAAAAATTTCATTTATCTGCAGTAATTGGCTTAAGAAATCCTCCCCAGGAAGTGCTATTCTAACAAAGTAAGATATAACATTTAATTTTTTCGATCTTTATGAAAAATAAATTAAAAAACCTTGCTAGCCTAAAACTGCTTTCGGAAGCCATGCTAACTTTTGAGCTAAAAAAGTACGAGGTAATAGCTAAATTTGCTGAAACTTCGGATTGGAATCAGGTTTATGTCAATGACAGTCGATACGAGCTGATCAGATTAATTATGGTTTCCAATTTTGTAACCAAAGGGTTTTTTACTATGAGTGATTTAGTGGGTACCACTAATTTAAATACAAGAAGTATTGAAAGATTAATTAGTAGAGCTACTAAACAGGGCTATTTCAAAAAAATTCCTAGCAGAGATAAAAGAGTAATTGAGTATCATCCAACTGAAGAAGCTTTTTCAATGGTAGCAATGCATCTTTCATTATTTGAAGTTTTGGTTAATTCCCTAGGGCCTCACGTCAAAGACATCCTCGAAAAAGAAGTTGGCGTTTCTCTTGAACAAATTAATGAGGTAATAGCTGAGCTTCAAGAGCCAAAATAAAAAAAGCGCCTAACTAATCAGGCGCTTTTTTATGAATAAACTTAAATGATAAGTTCTAACTTAGAATTCAGAAGTCCACTGAACTCCGATCTGTCTTCCTTGTGCAAGTTGGTTTCTTGCTCCTCCTCCAGAAGCTCTTGGTAACATAAGAGCTACATTGTAGTACTGCTCATCTAAACAATTCTTGCAGAACAGCGAAAGATCATAACCTTCGTTAGTTGAAAGAGTCATGTCAAAGTTCAATAGAGAGTATGGATCAACATCAACTACTCCAGGATAGTCTTCTACAAACAAGATATATTTATCTTTGTAAGCATAGGAAGCAGTATAAGCAATATCACCCAATTCTGTTGATTGAACATGTTCCAAACTCAAAGAAAGATTGTTATCTGCAGTAAATGGTAGTGGTAAACCTGCCATCTGTTTTCCATTAGGATTACTTGAACCAGCACCATAAGTTGCGTCGTTAACAAAATCATCCCATGCGCCATCAATATAAGCATAAGCGACAGACAATTTAGTTGCTGGACCTAGTAAAGTTCTAAACGCTAAATCGAGTCCAGAAATTGATGCATCTCCGAATACTAATTTTCCATATGGTCCAGTAGGTCCCATAGCAACTAGTAGATTTTGTTTATTATCATAATCATAATCGTAATAAATCAACTCAAGCTGGCTGCCATTACCAAAGGTAGTTTTATAACCTGCTTCCATCATAGTTATTTCTTCATCTCCTGAAGGAACACTAGCAACAGCTGCAGACCATTGCGCAAAACTTGGTGAGCCAATTTTGTAACCATTGGAATAAGTGAACCAAGCTAGGCTATCATCAAATACATATTCTAAAGTAGCCTTAGGAGTAAATTCTTCTGCTTCAATAGAGATTTCGCCTGTATCGAACGGAGCTGGCATTAGTATCACACCGATTCCATTAGTTGCTCCTGTATAAGTGTACGGCTTACTATGGTCGGTATATCTTCCGGCTAAAAGCAAAGATAAATCATCAGCTAAAGGAAATTTAACGCTTCCAAAAATTGCCGTTACCTCAGTGTCAATACTGACTGTAGCAATGTTGTCAAATCTCCCACCTGCAAGAACATTATTAAAGTTAGCAAGATCAGTAGTGCCATTAAAGTTATTGCCTCTTGGAGTAGTAGGAGTAGCATAGGCTGCACAAGTCCCGGATTGAGCACAAGCATTAACTCCTGCAATAACTGATGCCATATCAGCTGGATTTGCTAATGGATTCAATGTTGTTCCGTTAGCGTTATTTACCATTGCTACTGCTGAACCTAAAACAAAAGCATGAGGCAAGCCAGCTGGGCCTGTTGAGAAGTTATCGCTTCTTGTTCCTTCATCTTGCATAGCATATAGACCCGCAGACCAAGTAATTCCAGAATCTGTTTCAGAATCTACTCTTAATTCAAAAGTCATAGTTTCAGTATCAGCTCCATGACTTTGAATCATTACGTCTGAAACAAACGAATCAAAGTCTCTTGATTCTCCAGAATTAGCCTTTTGGTATCCAAAAAGCGCAGTAAGAGAATAATCGTCATAATCCACTTGATAATTCAATCCTAAATTGATTGTTTCAGTAAAATTAAAACCATCAGTGGTTAACTCTTGAGCTCGAGGATCCGCAATTGAATCAGCATAAATTGCATTAGCGGTATTTTTGGCACCTTGAACTCCATCAACATTTGCAGCAGGAAGAGATGTACAGAAATCTGTGCTTCCAGGGACTGCAGGAGTTAAAACATAATGAGCTAGAGGATTGGCAGAATTACATAAGAAGTAAGGTTCAGATATTACCGCATCCTGCATTAAAGTTATATGAGATAACGAAGCATTCCACTCGCCAGCATTGGTTTCACCGTAAAATTGTAATTTTGCGACCTGAACATCTGCCCCATTGTTATTCCCATAAGTTGTTTCAGTCATGGTGCCATCGTCGGTAGTTTTTTGAAGATTAAATCTTGCAGAGACCGAGTCAGTGACCCCTCCTTGAATCATCAAATCTGAAGTAACCAAGCCAATAGTTCCTGCTCCTATACTTAATCTTGCCATTTGCTCTTGAGTTGCTTTTTTTGAAACAACGTTAACTATTCCACCAAGGGCATTGGTACCATAAAGTGCTCCTTGCGGTCCCTTTAGAATTTCTAAGCGTTCAACGTCGTTAAAATTTTGTGTCATAGTTGAAATTCTAGGCTGGGCAATTCCGTCAATCACCATAATTACACCTGGGTCAGTAGCAATATCAAAAGCATATGAACCAACTCCTCTAATTCTTAAATTCATTCTAGACTTTCCTTCCCCAGCAACGACTAAGTCCGGCGAAACTAAAGACAATCCTTCAATATTGTTGGCTCTGGCTGATTGCAGCCCTTCGCCACTTATTGCGGTTACTGCAGCTGCAGTATCCATTACAGTAGACTCTGATTTAGTAGCTGTAACAACTAGCTCTTCTAAAGTAGCTTGAGTAAAACCGGCAGTTGAAAATAATGTAAAAGCAAAAAATACAATTGCAGAGGCTTTATAATTTTTCATTGACTCCTCCCTCCTGAGATCAATAATTAATATTAAAGAAAAATTACTTTTGCCTCATTCCCTTGAGTTTATAAAAAAGATTTGTCAGTCCTTGACGAAAAATTTCTCTCCCTTTTATGTGCTAACCACAATTTAATTGTATTTTTAAAATAATAGTATTAAAAGTCTTTTTGTCCGTCTTTGAGTCGGCAATAAGAAAAATAAACAAAATTTCGACTTTTTTTTGATAAGATAATTTCTTCAATAGTTGAGGAGATATATGTCTGAAAAAGTTTACGTAATTGCAAATTTTGAAATAAGTAATTCTGAAGAATTTAGAAATTACGAAAAGGGTTTTTTTGGAATTTTAAAAAAACATGGTGGAGAATTTATTACCTTTGATGACACTCCAGAAAAAATTGAAGGCGAAGGATTAAAAGGCAGGGTTGCAATGTGGACATTCAATTCAAAAACTGAGTTTGACAACTGGTATAACGATGAAGAATATCAAAACCTTTCTAAAGAATACAGGCATCCCAATTCAATAATGCATAATCTTTCTTTAATCAAAAGTTTAGGATGAAATCGCAAGTAAAATAAAATCAAAAACAAATGAAAGCTTATCAAATTGTAGAAAACGGAAAGCCTTTAAAAGAAAAAAATCTTGAAACTCCAAAACCTAAAGGAAAAGAAGTTCTTATAAAAACTATTGCATGCGGAGTCTGCCATTCAGACGTTCATATCCATGACGGATACTTTGACTTAGGAGGTGGCGCCAAGCTTCCTACTCCGCTTTTGGAGCCACTAACAATGGGTCACGAAGTTTTTGGGAAAATAGTAGATACCGGAGAGGAAGTATCAAAAGTAAAAATTGGGGAAAAGTATGTCATTTATCCTTGGATTGGATGTGGAGATTGTGAATTATGTAACAACGATAAAACTCATTACTGCATGAACAATAGTAATATTGGTATTAATGTAAGTGGAGGTTATGCTGATCACGTTTTAGTTCCAGATGAAAAGTATCTTTTTAACGCTGGTGATACGCCGGATAATCTAGCTGGAAGCTATGCATGCAGAGGGCTCACAGCTTTTAGCGCTTTACGTAAAGCTGAACCTTACCCACATGATAATTCACTGATAATCGTTAGTGCTGGAGGTTTAGGATTATTAGCATTAAAAATAGCGAGGGCCGCGTATGGTATCAATCCCATAGTTGTCGATATAGATAACGATAAACTAAAAATTGCGAGTGACTTAGGAGCATCCTTAACTATTAACTCTCTATCTAAAGATGCATCGAAACAAATTATGGAAGCTACCGAAGGTGGTGCTAAATCCATAGTGGACTTCGTCGGAGCAGAATCTTCAGTAAATTTAGGTTATCAATGTCTTAGCAAGGGAGGTAAGCAGGTCGTTGTAGGTCTATTCGGAGGAAAAATTACTATTCCTTTACCCCTTCTAACTCTAACTGAAAAAAAAATAATGGGGTCTTATGTAGGAAGTCTAAGTGAAATGGAAGATTTAATGAAGTTAGTCTCAGCAGGAAGAATTGAACCTGTTGAAGTCGAATCAAGAAACGTTTCTGAAGCGACAAGAACCTTAGATGAAATGAAATCAGGTAAGCTTCAGGGCTTAGTTTCTCTCACTCATGAATAGGAATATGGAAAAAGTTTGCTTAGTTATAGGTGCTGGAGCCGGAATCGGAGGGACTGTTGCTAAAAAATTCGCAGCCGATGGCTACTATTCCTTCTTAGCAAGAAGAACTGATGAAGATGGATTAAATAAATTAATAAATGAAATAGAAAAGTCGGGAGGTAAAGCTTCTGGTTCGCTACTTAATGTGATCGAAGATAATTCAATCGAGGATTTAGTAAACAAAATTGAATCTGAAATTGGCCCAATAGACACAGTCATTTATAACATAGGAGCTCAAATTGGGGACAGGGCTCTTGCCGAAACAAGCTATAAAGCTTTTGAGATGGGCTGGAGAATGGCTACTTTTGGACTTTTCAGACTAGCTCAGGTTATCACGCCAAAAATGAAAGAAAGGCAAACTGGAAATATTATAGTTACATCGGCTACAT
Organism: uncultured SAR86 cluster bacterium; assembly: GCA_902527995.1. Taxonomy (GTDB): domain Bacteria; phylum Pseudomonadota; class Gammaproteobacteria; order Magnimaribacterales; family AG-339-G14; genus AG-339-G14. The sequence goes on along the minus strand of CABZRA010000001.1, from coordinate 18,561 downwards.
CTGCTGTGAGAGGTAATGGAGGGCAACATTCTCATGCAGCTGCGATGGGTGGAAGACGAATGTTGTGTCAGTCTTTAAATGCGGAATTTTCTAAAGATGGAATTCATGTTGCACACGTAATTATTGACGGAGCTGTAGATGCTCCAGATACTTTAGGGAAAATGTTAGGTCCTGAATTATTCGAACAATTTAAAGAACAGAAAGGAAAAAATGGGATGATCCTACCAGAGGAGGTTGCAGAGACCTATTTATTCATTGCAAAACAAAAAAAATCAACTTGGACTCACGAAATTGACATCAGGGCTTTTTCAGATCAAGCATGGTGGAATCATTAATATTAAGTAAATTTTTAACTTACAAAATCATTTAATCTTTCATAAGCATTTATGAAATCTTCTTTAAATTCTTGAACAACGTCACTAGCAGATATGCTTTGATTCATAAGCCCGACTCCTTGACCTACCCAATAAGTAGCTAAATCCTTTGCGCCTTCATGTCCGCCTGCTGCAAGTTTATTTACTTTTTGCAGTGCTGGTTCAGCAACCATAGGTTGTAAAGGCATTGGAAGTGGTTCAGGAGCAGACTCTGATTCCCATGCTTCTGTCCAAGGAGTAACTAGTTGTCTTGAGTGTTTTCCAGTTCTGCTTCTAGACCTTACGGTTTGACTAGAATTTGCAGCGACCATTTTTTCTTTAACTATTGGATCTACCTCAGATTCGATAGTGGTTAACCATACTGATCCGCACCAAGCACCTGATGCACCCATTGCCATCGCAGCGGCCATTTGTTTTCCCGTCACAATCCCGCCGGCAGCTAAGATCGGGACATCTCCATAAGGTTGAATGGCCTCATGTACTTCAGGGATTAGAACCATCGTAGAAACACTTCCACAATGCCCTCCCGCTTCAGTACCAGAAACTACAAGAATATCTACTCCTGCTTTTACCTGATTTATTGCGTGTTGCGCTGTTCCCAGTAAAGCAGCAACCTTACAATTATTTTTTTTGCCCATCTCGATCATCCAGTCTGGCGGGACTCCTAAAGCATTTGCAATAATTTTTATTGGGTGATTAAAAGCTACGTCTAATAAAGCTTTTGCACCATCAGATTGAGTATTTTCAGCAAATCCGGAACCAGCAGTGTCAATTTCGCGTAATTCCGGAGCTTCTATTCCATGATTTTCTAAAACATCAGTTCTAAAATCTGCATATTCCTGAGGAATCATTTTCGCCAATTTTTCAGGATTGAATTTTTCATCTTTTCCAACCATTTTATTTGGAATAAGAACATCTACTCCATAAGGCTTTCCATCAATATGCTCATCTATCCATTTTAATTCTTTTTCTAATTGCTCTGGTGACATCCCCACTGCTCCTAAAACTCCGCATCCTCCTGCCTTTGAAACAGCTACAACAACATCTCTGCAGTGCGAAAAAGCGACTAAAGGAAACTCTATTTCTAACATCTCACAAATTGGTGATTTCATTTTTTTTCTCCTTAAATTTTCAAATTTTTCAATATTAAGTTTATACTAAAAAACGAAATGAAACCTTTGTCTTCAATTTTTTTTACATTAATTTCAGTTTCATTAGGATTGTTATTTACTAGTGCTCTTTCATTTAACACCTTTCAATTAGGAGGATTATCAATCTTATATTTTGTCACTTTATATATTTTTATTTTGCAGTGGATTATTTTTATTCCAGCTTATGTAAATCAAACAGAGCATTATTTTGATCTTACTGGGTCTATGACATACATCACATCTATACTTTTGCTAACTTTTTTTTCACGAGATATTGATTTAAGAGATATTTTAATTTGTTCTTTAATCATTATTTGGGCCAGTAGACTTGGATTGTTCTTATCTAAAAGAGTTGCAAACGCTGGAGAAGATACTAGATTCACACACATAAAACCTAATTTCTTTCAGTTTTTAATGACTTGGACGATTCAAGGACTCTGGGTGTTAATGACTGCTGGAATGGCTTTTGCAGCGTTGAGTTCAAAAAATAAATTAGGGTTAGACGCATTTGCTTTGGTCGGAGGCTTAATCTGGTTGTTTGGTTTTGTTATAGAAGTTGTCTCGGATAAACAAAAAACAAATTTTAAAAGTAATCCTTTAAATCAAGGAAAATTTATACAAGAAGGTTTGTGGTCTTGGTCTAGACATCCCAATTACTTTGGTGAGATAGTTTTATGGATTGGAATCGCTGTAATTGCGTACCCAGTAATTGAGAGCTGGCAATACTTTGCATTACTATCTCCGATTTTTGTCATTTTCCTTTTAACGAGAGTTAGCGGCATCAATCTTTTAGAAAGACAAGGAATGAAAAGATGGGGACACGAGGAAGATTATTTAAATTACCTAAAAAGAACAAATTCCTTAATCCCCCTTCCGCCAAAAAGTTAAAACTAATTTTCTTTAATTTCTATTATTTATTTACTCTTCGAATTTGTAAGATTTAGATTTTTTAAATGCTTCCCTCTCAAAAAGAGAATCCGTCCATCGCTTGATATTAGGTTTAAAAGCTTGATGTATGCCTAGAGAATCTGCCAAAAGTATTGCGTAGCTAACGCATATGTCTGCAATAGTAAATCTATCGCAACATAAATATTCTTTACCATCTAGAGAAGTTTCTAAAAGTTTTAATCTAGAAACAAACCATCTGCTGTAGCCGTCCACCGCAGCGTCTGCTACTCCAGGCTCTTGGAGTTTGTACCTCAAAACAACTGTTTGTGGAAAAGTTAACGTTGCGTCTGCATGATAAAGCCAATTCAAATAAGCAGGATAATCCTTTTCATCTGGCATTACTCTTAAGTTAGACGGACCATATTTTTCCACTAGATATTGAGACATAGCGACCGACTCAGTCATTTTCACATCTCCGTCAATCATGTAAGGAATTGTTCCAAGCATATTTACCTCGAGATACTCTTTCATGAATACTCTTGGTGGAAAAGGCATCATTGTTAATTCATAATCTAAACCCATTTCTTCAGCGGTCCATATTGGTCTCATCGCCCTTGAACTTTCTGTTGCCCAAATTTTTATCATAATTATTATCCCCAGATTTGTATCAAACTATTTAGAAAAGTAAAATGATTATAACTTAATGAGAGGAATATTATGATCGGAGCTATAGCAAAACTTAAAATAAAAGACGGAGAACTTGAAGGATTTAAAGAAGTAATGAGGAAACTGGTTCAAGCAGTTTCTGACAATGAGCCTGGATGCGTTTACTATCAAATGCATGAAACTTCTGATCCTCAAACTATAATGATGATTGAAGTTTATGAAGACGAAACAGCCCATGCAAACCATACTCAAACAGATCATTTTAAAAATATTGGTATGGAATTAGCACCTTTTCTAGCTGGAGCTCCTGAAATAACAACACACAAGCTAATAAGCTGAAAGAGTATTATTTAAAAGCTGTCAAAGACGGTCTGATTGAATTTGATGAGAATCAAGTTAAATTAATTGAGACACTTGAGGAAAAGCTTAAACTTACAACAAATTCTAATTTTTTTGACATTTTTAGGCGCTCAAAACTTCCAAAAAGCATATATATTTATGGGGAGGTAGGAAGAGGTAAAACTTTTCTGATGGATTTATTTTTTAAAGAAATCCCATCCAAAAAAAAACTAAGGTTGCACTTTCACAGATTTATGCAACTTTTACATCACGATTTGAATCAAGTGAAAGGTCAAACAGATCCAATTAAAAAAATTGTGAAAAAACTTACAAAGAAATATTCTTTTTTTTGTTTTGACGAATTTTTTGTTGAAGATATCGGAGATGCGATGCTTTTAGGAAAATTTATGCAGGAATTTTTTAAGTCCAAAGCCTGCTTTGTTACTACTTCAAATATAGAGCCTTCAAGGCTTTATGAAGGAGGGTTGCAAAGGAAACTTTTTTTACCCGCTATAGAGTCAATTGAAAAAAATTGTGACCTTTATAATTTGGATTCAAAAAATGACTACCGTTTTAGAACTTTGGAACAGAATGAATTATTTTTTTACCCTCTTTCTAGCAAAGTAGAAAGTAGTCTTGAAGAAATCTTTAAATCTTTGACGAGCATAAATAATGTGAAATTAGATGAAATTGAAATCCTTCAAAGAAAAATTCAAACTATAAAATCTTCTAAAGGTGTTGTTTGGTTTGATTTTAATACCATATGTAATTCCCCCAGAAGTTCCATGGATTACATTGAGATCTCAAAAGAGTATCAGACAATAATAATTTCAAATATGTATAAAATAAATTCAGACGATATTGCGAGACGTTTTATTAGCCTTATCGACGAATGTTATGACAGAAAAGTTAAATTGATCATAAGTGCGGAGGAAGATTTCAAAGACATTTATAAAGGTTCAAATTTAAAGGAAAAATATAAAAGAACAGTAAGCAGATTAATTGAAATGCAATCAACTGCCTATCTCAAAGAGGCTCACAAAGCTTGAATTTATTTTAGATGGCCTTAGATATAATAGTGTAGAATTAACTAAGTTAATGAAAGAAGTAGTTGAAACAAATTTTTCAATCGGCCAAGTAGTCAAGCATAAGTTTCTAGACTTCAGAGGTGTTATTTTTGACGTAGATCCAGAATTTAATAATACTGAAGAATGGTATCAGAGCATTCCCTCTCAAATAAGACCAAGCAAAGATCAGCCTTTTTATCATGTCTTTGCTGAGAACGACGATGTTTTTTATACAGCTTATGTATCTCAACAAAATCTTCTTATTGACGAATCAAATGAGCCAGTTGCACATCCAGATGTTACTGCAAATTTTGGTCCTTTCAACGGTAAAGTCTACGAAATTCTTCAGGGCGCTAGAAATTAGCCTGCTAATAAGACCGAAATAACAAAAACCTCCATTGCTTTTCTTAAATCTGAATTACTTATTTTAGAAGGAGAAATTCTTATATTTTGATCTAGTGGATCTTTATTGTAAGGAAAAGTAGCGCCTACTTTTGTAAGTTTCAATCCAGCCGCGTCACATAACTTGTAAATTCTCTTAGCCTTACCTGGTTTTGAATCGAAAGAAACAAAGTATCCGCCAGTAGGCTTTGTCCAAGTTCCGAATTCTGACGGAAGTTTAGAAAGATATTTTTCAACAATTTCGAATTTTTTAGAAAGCAAAACAGCATGCTTAGACATATGCTTTTCAATTGTTTTTTTATCTTTAAAAAACTTAGCATGCTTAGCTTGATTAATCTTGTCAGAACCGACTCTAGTTTTTTCATAAAATTTAAGAAAATTAAGAAGTACTTTTTCTGAAGCAGCTAAAAATGATACCCCTGCACCAGCAAAGGAAATTTTACTTGTACTAGCGAACATGACGATATTGTTAGTAGTCTTAAACTTTTTACATAGATTAAAAATATTCCCTAATTTTTTTGATTTCTTAAAATCATGAACACTGTAGGCGTTGTCGTAAAAAATCATAAAATCTTTTGAAGCTTTTTTTGGAAGTTTTGCTAATTTTTCTAGTACCTTAGAAGAGTAAGTTTCTCCAGTTGGATTAGAATGTTTTGGCACGCAAATTATGCCCTTGATAGACTTGTCCTTAGCAACTAGTTGCTCAACATATTCCATATCTGGTCCTTCTCCAGTTAGAGGAACATTTATCATTTTAATTCCCATACTTTCCAAAAGAGCAAAATGTCTATCGTATCCTGGCACAGGACATAAAAAAGATATCTTTCTATAGTTTTTCCATGGCTTCCCATTTAAACCCACAAAAAAGAGAGCTTGTATAGCCATAAAGGAGAGATTTAAACTACTAGTTCCATTAGCAATTACATTTTTATAATTAACACCCAGCAATACTCCACCAAGTTTGCGAGCTGAATCCAATCCTTTGATTAATCCATAATTTCTTAAATCATCGCCTTCATAAATAAATTTTTTATTTAAGATCTGGTCGAGCGGTTCAGAAAGTTTTAGTTGTTCTTTAGAAGGCTGACCTCTAGTAAGATCCAAATCTAATTTTTGGTTTAAAATATTTTGATAAGCGTCTTTTAATTCTGCTTTTTTCATTTTTATTATCTAGACAGTACTTCTATTTTATTAGCTAAAGCATATTCTTCTAATTTCTTATCTGGTGAAATTATAATGCTTCTTGGACAAACTTTAATTAATGGTAAATCATTTATCGAGTCAGTATAAAAGAAAGATTCTTCTAATATAAAACTATTCTTTCGACACCACTCTCTTACTTTTTCTAATTTCCCTTGAGCAAAAGCAGCTTTAACAAGTTTTCCAGTTATTTTGTTATCTACAATTTCATAAGATGACCCAAGGTAAGCATCCATTTCAAAATAATTACTGAATCCTTTAACGATAAAATCAAGTGAACCAGATGCAACCAATCTAAAGTCATCTTTGTGTCTTTCTAATAAGTCAAAAGTCATTGGATCAATTAATTTTTCTTTGTGACTTTCAATAAATTCTAAAACTAGTTCATCCAAATCGTCGATATCCATTCCAATAAGAGGGTGTAAAAGAAATGTGCAATATTCATCAAAATTGAGGTTTCCAGACCTATAGTCAATTTCAAAACCTTTGATTTTCTTTAAATAGACTTCTTCTTCAATAAATCCTTTAGAAACGGTAAATTTAGCCCAATGAAATTCACTATCTCCACAGAGAAGAGTGTCATCAAGATCATAAATCGCTAATCTTCTCATAGAAATTTTCTTAGTTCGTATAAAGCTTCTCTATAAGCCTCTCTCTTGAAATCTACGATCTTAGATAAAGGAAACCAATAAGAGACCCAATCAAACCTATCAAACTCGGGTGAAGGGTCATGATCTAAATTGATAGAGTTACTTTTTTCTTCAAGTCTTAATAAGAACCAAGTTTGTAACTGTCCTTTAAATTTACCACCTAACACTCTCGATCGAATTGTTTTAGGAATATCATATCTAATTTCACGATTTGTTTTTCCAACAATTGACACATCGTTTTTTTTGAGGCCAACTTCTTCATAAAGTTCTCGATACATTGCTTCTTCAATTAGTTCATTTTCATCAATTCCGCCTTGAGGAAATTGCCAATTTTCTGTCCCTTTTCTTCTACAAATAAGAATGTTTTGCTTATCATTTAAAACTACCATAGCTACATTTTTTCTGTAACCTTCCATCGATTTAAGTTTGTATTTTGAAGTTAAAAAAGTTTGATTCTGAATTTTTACCCAAGCTGTCATAAACTACCTCGGAAACATTAACCAGATTTTGTCGATCAATAGTTATTACTGTGGTAGATCTTGTCCCATAAATATCTGAGGTGATGAACCTTGAATCGAATTCATTTCCATGATTATTACGTATTTGTTTTAAGTCAAATTTGTAATTTTTCTTTGGACTTTGCATTAAATTAATTAAGTCTGAATGTTTAAAATTATTAGAGATAATATCTTGAAAATCTTTCTTCGCACTTTTAAGTTTTTCAGTTTCAGTATTTAATGCTTTATTTCCTATTACTATCAGTTCGGAATCAAAATTTTCTATACCTTGGCTAGAGAAAACTGAGGAGCTATCAAAGTTTGAGACTATTAAATTAAATCCCATATATTTTTCAGCATCAATATTTTGTACGTAATTTTGTGGAGAACCAGAAAAATTAAAATAATCTTTGACCAAATCTCCCCGAGAAAGAAATTTTTCGTCGGGCTCATCTTTATAAAATTCTCTTACGTTAGTTACAGCTGCAAATTTTCCTTTGTTTGATATCCCTAACCAAGTTCCTTTTTGCTCAAGATCTTGACCAGCAAGCAAACCATCAATATTTCCCCACCAAAACATATTGTTAGTTTTTCTCTCATAAAATTCATCTCTATTTGAAGCAACAATGAACTTAAAATCTCCCTTGGTGGGATTGGAAACCAAAATTAAACACATATCAGAAAGTACCAAAGTTTATCAGAGCAAAAAGATAAGAGATAATGTTAATTAATGATTGAGATCTTTCTTCTACTTGTAGTTTTAGGAATTTTTGCTGGTTTATTGTCAGGCTTTTTTGGCATTGGTAGTGGAGTAATTCTTGTGCCTGCTTATTTTTTTCTTTTTAATTTTCTTAATTTTCCTTCAGAAATAATTCCTCTCTTAGCTACCGGAACGTCAATGACAACAATGGTACTTGTCATTCCAAATGCTGCATTTACTCATTATTTCAATTCGAATGTAAATCTAGAGATTGTCAAAAAAATGTTTTTATTTGTTTTTTGTTTCACCATTTTTGCTAGATATGTTGCGCTTCAAATGGAAAGCGTAACTTTACAACTAATTATTGCTATTTCTTTAGTAATTGCCGCTTTTCAAGTTGCTATTGATATACAGCCAAAGAAAATAACACCTAAAATAAATTCTATTGAGCTAGCTCTTGCGTCATGTGGTATTGGGCTTATCACCTCTCTTGTTGGTATTGGAGGTGGAATATTAATGGTTCCGTATTTTACTTTTAGAGGCTTGTCAATGCGTGAAGCTATTGGCACATCTTCCGTTATGGGTTTTTGTATTGCCATTTCTGGCTCAATAGGAGGATTACTATTTGCACCACAAGGTTCAGAAACTATAAATTGGATGGTTGGATCAGCTTATTTACCCGCGGTTCTTATAGTTGGATTATCGAGTATTTATTTTGCAAAAATGGGAGCAAAAATTTCAAATAAAACTTCCTCAAAAAATTTGAGACTAGCTTTTGCGTTTGTGGTGATTGTCTCAGCTGTGAGAATAATTTATGACACGCTTATATGAATTTAATAATTGATCCTGTCGCCTTTTACATCCCTATCCCTTTTGTAGGATGGTGGCCTATTTACTGGTATGGAATCAGTTGGATTTTAGCTATATTGGTAATTCATTGGATAGCAAAATTAACTCTTTCAAATAAGTCTAATTTTTCAAAAGATGATGTTGAAAACTTCTTATTATATGGAGTTTTAGGAGCTGTAATAGGCGGAAGAGTTGGATATATGTTGCTCTATGGGTTTGATCAGATAATTGAAAATCCTGTATCTTTCTTAAAAGTATGGGAGGGAGGATTATCTTTTCATGGCGGTTTGATAGGAGTTCTATTTTCATTTTTTATATTCTGTAAAAGAACTAACCTCTCTTTTTTTGAATTTTCTGATCACATTGCTTTAAGTTTCCCTTTGGGATTGGGAATTGTAAGGATTGGTAACTTCTTAGGAGGAGAATTACTGGGAAGACCAACAGATCTCCCTTGGGGAATAATTTTTTGGAGCGATCCATTACAACTTTCTAGACATCCCTCTCAAATTTATCAAGCTTTTACAGAAGGGCCAATATTATTTTTTATAATGTATCTTCTATCAAAAAAAGATATGCCTAAAATGGCCATGTCAGGTTCGTTTTTATTGTTATACGGAATATTTAGAATTTTCACAGAGCAATTTAGATCTCCTGATTCCCATATTGGTTTCGATTTATTTGATATCATTACTAGGGGTCAACTTCTATCTATGCCCATGATTTTGGTAGGCTTTACCTTGATAATATTAGCTTTTAAAAAAAATAAAAATGCAGCAGTATCTTGATTTAATGCAAAAAATTCTAGACGAGGGAGTGGAGAGATCTGATAGAACAGGCACTGGTACAAAGAGTATTTTTGGTCACCAAATGCAATTTAATTTAGAAGATGGATTCCCATTAGTTACAACAAAAAAAATACATCTTAAATCTATAATTCATGAGTTAATATGGTTCCTTCAAGGTTCTACGAATATAGCTTATTTAAAAGAAAATGGTGTTTCAATTTGGGATGAATGGGCAGATGAAAACGGTGAACTAGGACCTGTTTATGGAGCCCAATGGAGATCCTGGCCTAATCCAGGCAAAGAGCCCATAGATCAAATTTCTAACTTAATAAAAGGTATTAACGAAAACCCAGATTCAAGAAGACACATTGTTAGTGGTTGGAATCCAACTTTAATAGACGAAATGGCTTTGCCGCCTTGTCATACACTTTTTCAGTTTTATGTAGCTGAAAAGAATCTATCTTGCCAACTTTACCAACGCAGTGCAGATGTCTTCTTAGGCGTACCTTTCAATATTGCTTCTTATGCCTTATTAACCCATATGGTTGCACAAGTTTGTGATTTGAAAGCTCACAAATTTATTCATACCTTTGGAGATACCCATTTATATCTAAACCATTTGGATCAAGCCAACCTGCAACTTACAAGAGAACCAAAACCATTGCCTAAATTAAAATTAAATAAGGAAATAAAAAACATTTTTGATTTTAAATACGATGACATTGAAGTTGTTGACTATGAATCACATCCTTTAATTTCAGCTCCTATAGCTGTGTAATGAAACTTACGGCAGTAGCAGCAGTATCTAAAAATTTAGTTATAGGTAAAAATAATTCTTTGCCTTGGAATATTCCTGAAGATTTAAAGAGATTCAAGGCTTTAACTTCAGGTAGTCCAATAATAATGGGAAGAAAAACATATGAGTCAATAGGACGACCTTTGCCCAATAGAGTTAATATTGTACTTACCCAAAAAGGATATACATCTTCAGACGAAATAAAAATTTTTAATAATCTTAATAATTTACTTAACTTCTGTGAAGAATTAGATACTGAGATCTTTGTAATAGGAGGTTCAGAAATTTATAAACTATTGGAACCTTATTGTTCAAGACTAGTTATCACACATGTTTTAGAAGAATTTGACGGAGACGCATTTTTTCCGATTAATTTAAAAGACTGGAATCATTTATCTTCTGAAGAATTCACCGACGAAAGTAGTCGATTAAGATGTGAGATAAAAATTTACAACAAAACTTAACTGTTTTCTAAATCTTTTTTCCTTTGTTCTAATATTTTAACTCTCTTCGCTTCTTGTTCTGTAAAAGTCAGCCAAGTTAGTGCTTGTTCTCTGAGTTTATCTTGCTTTTCTTCTTTCAGCTTCTTATCTTTTATTTTGATGTCCGTTAGTCTATCTAGCGCTTTGCGGAAGAAAATTGTCGCATCGTCAAAATTTTGTTGCTCATAAGAAACTTGTCCAAGCAAAATATTTACAGTTACGGGATCTTTAAGTTTACCTTTTTCAAGTCCAAGCTTAAGTGCATCCATTGCTAAATCATATCTATCAGTTGCCAAATATAATTGACCCAAGAAAACAAACAATTCTCCTTCTTCAGATTTTTCGGCAGCTTCCTTATAAAGTGGCTCTGCTTTTTTTAATTCTTGAGACATATGCCAACCTTGAGCAAGCATTTTCAAGTTTTTCTCTTTTCTTTCAACGAATTCTTCATCGACTCCGTATTGCAAAGCTTTTGCCGCTTTAAAGGGAGCTTCTGCTCTCATAAGAAGTTGATACAAAGCGATATATTCTGATTCTTTATTCAATAATCTTTGATCGTGAGCTGCTTCCAAAGCAGAAAGTTGATTGCTTTCCTGTTCCAAATTTCCGTATAGAGAGGATAGTTGCACCCAATATTTTTTCTTAGGATAAAAATCTACAAGCTCTTTATAAAGAGGAAGCATCTCGTCAGTTTTTTCTGATTCGTTATAGAGAGCTAAAAGAAGGTTGTAAGTAGATTCTCTAGGTTTTGAGCTATTAGCTTTAGCTACGCACATTGCAGTATCTGCATTTTTTAAAGCCATTTTCTTTTCATTTAATTGCCAATGAGCTGCAGCCATAATATCGAAGCCAGTAGAACTTGGATTGGATTCTATAGAAAGCCATTCCCTCATTCTTTCAATGGATTTTCTATATTCTTCTCTTGAGTAAGATATTTGAGCAAGACTATAAATTACGTTTGCTTTTAATCTTGGATCTGCTTCCTCAATTTTTAAAAAATTAAAATAGTCTTTTTCCGCTTCTTTTAATTTATCTTGACTGAAATGAACGTATGCATAGTAGTACCACATTTGTGCTCGATCAATATTAGTTAGGTCTTCGTCTACATTCATTTGATTTAATATTTCAAGCGCTAAAACCAGATTATCTTCTTCTAAAGTTGGATAAAGTCTTTTGAGATATTTTTGAGCTTTTTGACTGGGAAGTTTAGCTACCATTCTCTTTGGTTGTTTTGCAATATCGTACCCTTTTAAACATTTACTCAAAGTGTACCCAGGAAATTTAAACTCTTTTTCTTCTTTTTCTTGTCCTGTAAGTAAAGGACTTAAGCTAAATATAATAAAAGCTGAAAATATAAATTTAATATAATTCATTACATCATCTCCATACAGTTTTCTGGGACATATCCCGGTCCCTTTCCTTCGCCTTCCAATATGAAAGTAATTCTTTGTCTTACCCCTTCAACTGCAACAGCTACTCCATCTCTTATGAGTGGTTTATATTTATATCTTAACGCAGCTCTTGTTGCAGCTCTATCAAAAATGCCAGAAGGATTGGCTTCAACTACTACCGGGTTAGACACCGCTCCTAGTGGAGTAACTGTATATTCCAAAACAACACATCCCTCAATTCCTCTTTCTGCTGCCCTTCTTGGATATTGTGGAGGAACCTGGAAGATAGGAACGTAAGAGCCGTCAGCAAAAACTCCTTGTCTTCTTGCTTTAAAATTAAAATTTAAACTCATTGAGTCATCAAAATCTTCAATTGTTTCGATATCCACATCAGGAGGAAGTTGCTCAGGCTCAGGCTCAGCTTCCTCTGGTCTTTCAAAGCTATCTATGAGCTCTAAATCTTGAGGAGGCATTACAATATCAACGATTTTTCTGGTTTTTACTTCGTCTAAAGATACATCTCCAGTTGCAATTAAAACAGCCATTAAAATCAGAGAAAGAAGAGAAACTGTAGTTCCGGCTGCCGCAGCGAGACCGTATTTTTGATAAATATTGTCTAAATCTGTATTTAAAAATTTGTTAATCATTTAAAAATTAGGTTCCGAAGCTATTGAAATATCAACCACTCCAGCTTCTCTAACTTCGTCCATTACAGCTACAATTTTTTCAGCAGTTGATTTTACGTCGGCTTGAATTACTACAGAACCCTGAGGATTTTCAGCAATCAATCTAATGACATTTGCTTTAACTTGCCTAACGTCTATCCTTCTTCCGTCCATGTAAATTTCACCTGCTGCACCAATAGCAATAAGAATTGCAGCATTCTCAGTAATCTCAGAGGTTTCTGAATCTGGACGATTAATTTCTAAGCCTGGCTCTTTTATAAAATTAGCGGTAACAATAAAGAATATTAGCAGGATGAATACTACATCCAACATAGGCGTGATATTTGGTTCTTCTGTTTCTTCTACAGCCTGGCTAATAAGTGATCTTCTCATAATAAATTATTCATATGTTAAACGTTCTGAAAGCAAATCTGTTTTCTTTTTTACATTGCTATCTAACCATCTTGCAGCGATGCTTGCCGGGATTGCAGCCATTAGACCTGCCATCGCAGGTATTGTTGATCTTGCTACTCCTCCTGCCATAGCCTTAGCGTCTCCTCCACCAGTTACAGCTAGAATATGAAATACTTCGATCATCCCGATTATTGTCCCAAGCAGTCCGAACAATGGCGCTAGAGCAACGCATACCCTTATAAATTCAATATTATTTTTAATTTGTTGCTCAGCCTTTGAAATCAACATAACCCTGATCATGTGTCCTTCCCAAGACTTATGTTTTTTAACATTTGACCACTCTTGAATAGTATCTCTTTCAACTGAAGGATGTATGAATTGAAAATACCAAATTCTCTCAAAGATGAAAAACCACATTATCAAAATTAAAAAAGCTATAAGTAATACAACGCCACCGCCTTTTTCTAGGAATTCAAAAAGGATAGATTGCAGGTTATAAAACCAAGCCATAACTTAAACGGATGAAATCTCTTGAGTTTCTTCTGATCTGGCTGCAACCATTCCAGTACTTTGTTCTTCAAGAACTGAAAGGATGCCTTTTGAGTAATTACTTAACGCTGCTGCCATAAATGTAGTTGGAATTGCACTCATTAATCCCAGCATCGTAGTTACTAGCGCCTCAGAAATACCACCTGCCATTGTTTTTGGATCTCCAGTACCGAAAAGTGTTATAGCTTGGAAAGTGTTAATCATTCCAATAATGGTTCCAAACAATCCTAACAGAGGCGAAATTACGGAAATTAATCTGACGACCCATATGTATTGATCAATAGATTGTCTTTCAACAAGAATCTGTTCAGCAAGTTTTAATTCCAGTGTTTCAGTATCTGTTTTGTTATCTCTAGCAACCGCGAACACTCTGGACAGAGGATTATCACTTGATTCTTCCCCACTTACCTCTTTTTTAATAGCGCTATTTATTGTAAATAAGGAATAAAACCTCCAAGCAAATACTCCTGTTGCGATTAAAAACAACAAGATAATTGTATAACCTGTTATCCTTCCATACTGAATTTGTTCAAAAAATGATGGAAGAGAAATTAAATTTACTAAAAGAGCTCCTCCTTGAGGTCCTGTAGGATCAACAGCAAATTGAACAAATCCTGAGTCTTCATCGAAAATATCGTAAGACCCGTCTAAAAACCTACTTGGTTGTTTTGGAAGGGTTTCATATGCTCCTCTTCCTGTTAGATAAGTTAAATATTCTCCTTCTGCAACAACGTTAAAATTTCCTATTCTTACGACTTCCTCTTCTGAAGCATCTCCATTATTATCGATAACGGTAGCTGTAAACTTTTCAACACTTCCAGAAGCAATTAATTCTCTTGAAAGCTCATACCATAACCTTTCTAATTCTTCGATTGTTGCGACACTTACTCCCTCTCCCATTTTTTTTGCTAAATCGTCTAGAAATGCTTCACGTTCTTTACCAAATTGGCCAGAAGTAATTGAAGTTTCAAAAGTTGCTTGTGTGTCAGACGCTACTCCTTGTAAATGACCAAAAGTTTCATAAAGAGATCCCAATCTGGTTTTCAATTGATCTTCCAAAAGAGTAAGTTTGGCATCATTAGCTTCAAACGTTGCTTCCAATCTTGAAGCCTCAGCCTCAAGTCTTGATCTTTCTGCTTTTGCGTTAGCAAGTAAAGTAGCTTGCCTATTTTTTTCATTTATAAATCTGGCTTCTCTTTCTGCAGCTTCTTCAGACTCAGCAAATCTTCCCTGCTTTACAAGTTCAAGAAGTTGATCAAGATCTAGGGCTATATTTTCAGGTTTTTCAGTATCTTCTTGAGAAACGAGTATTCCTGAAAAGATTACAGAAAAAATTAAAAGTGATCTTGTTACTTTTTTCATTGAATCACCTCAGCTGCTGGAATAGGCAATTCAAGCATATCTACTGTTTTAAGTTTCTTTGCCATTGAGATCCCGTCTCTGACTGGTCTTTGATACCTTCCCGGTAAACTCTCCCAGCTATTTGTTTCTTTATTCCAAATTCCAGTCTCATCTAAATCAGTAGTTTGGTAAGCTAATACCATTCGACCAACTCTTAAAATATTTACCTCTCTGTCTTGACCATCGATTAAAACGGTATCTTTGTAGGTATCAATTTTTCTTCCGTATTCAGCTTCTACATTGAAGCCCTCTAATACCTGTCTTAATTTTTCAGCAGGAGATACTGTCGGATTGTCTAAAGCGTCCTTAATAAATTTTAGCCTTTCTGTTCTTTCTCCCACACGAAAAGGAAGATCTAGTTCAACAAACTTTGACAGGCCTTCGTGCATTCTTCTTGATAAAGGTGGAATTTGTCTTTGGAGAACGGCAGCATATTTCATTGTTTCCTCAATTTCCTCCATTCTTTCAATTTGTCTTCTAATTTGTTTTTTCTTTTGAGCGTTGTATACCTTCAGGCCTTCAATTTGCTTTGTGACTCCCTTATATTCAGAAGCATCCTTGTCTGTTTTTGTTTGAAATGAGTCTATTTTTACTTGAGATGCTGCAGCGTTATCAGCTCTCACTTTGTTTTCTTGTAAAACTGGATCTACTTGTGAAAATACATTTAAGGAGGTTAAAACTAGGACAAAAGCTAAAAACTTACTAACACTTATAATTTTCGATAATTCTTTCATTTTCTTCACCTACAAAAAAAAGGGAATTAATAAAAAATTTATTCAAATTACCCCCTTTCAGTTCCCACTTTAAGTAAAATAAATTTATCTTGCAACAATTAAAATGATTACTTTAAGTTGACAGAAAATTTTAACGCCTATTTAAAAAAAAATCTAAAAAAATGACAATAATTCAAACTAATGAGTTTAAGGATGGAATGAAAGTGATTATTGAAAATAACTTATGCGAAATTTTAGAACATCAATTTCATAAACCTGGCAAGGGTCAGGCAGTTATGCGAGTAAAATATAAAAACCTTATTACTTCCCAAGTATTAGACAAAACTTTCAAAACTGGTGAGTCGGTTGAAAAAGCTGATATAGAGATAACAAAAATGCAATTTTTATATTCGGAAGAAAAGAGTTTAGTTTTTATGAATTCAAACACTTTCGAACAAATCAATATAGATAAAAATTTAATTGAAGGAAAAATTAAATGGATGAAAGAAGGAGACGAATATGAAATATCTATGTGGGAAGACAAAATTATTAACGTTGAAATCGATAATTTCATCGAGATGGAAATTTCTGAAACTGAGCCAGGTTTTAAAGGCGATACTTCAACTAACACGCTTAAAGAAGCAGTGCTATCTAATGGTATTGAAATAAAAGTACCGCTATTTATTGAAGCTGGTGATGTGATTAAAGTGGATACAAGAAATTGTGAATATCAAAATAGAGTAAATAAATGAAATCTGAAATAAGAGAGATACTCTTAGCGTCTGTTAAAAAAAATTATAAAAAAAAGAGTTTAGATTTTGATATATCTAGAACAAAAACAAAATCTCATGGAAATTGGAGTTCTAACGTTGCTTTGATTTTAGGAAAAGAATTAAAGCAACAGCCAAAGATAATTGCAGAAAATCTTGTAAAAAATCTTCCGAAAAAAAAATGGTTGGAAAAGGTAGAGATTGCAGGTCCAGGTTTTGTAAATTTCTTTTTAACGGAAGAAGCTCAATCGTTTTTTTTAAAAAATTTTTTGAGTAATGATCTGTCTTCCTTCAAAAGTAAGATGCCAAGAAAAATTTTAATAGAGTACGTTTCTAGCAATCCAACTGGTCCGATACATATTGGTCACGGAAGAGGAGCTGCTTTTGGTTCAGCGTTGGCTAATCTTTTGAGGTTTACAGGCGATGAAGTAATTGAAGAATACTACATTAACGATAGAGGTCTTCAAACAGACGTATTGGCTTTAAGTGTTTTTCTAAGGTACCAAGAATTATTCAAAGTTAAAGTTGATTTCCCAGAAGAGTGTTACCAAGGAGACTATATAAAAGAGTGCGCTTTTTTAGCAAAAGAAAAATTTTTAGATAAATATTTAGCAAAAAAAGATCTTAAATTTACAGATCAATCCAATCCTTTAGATTTGATAAACAAAATTTACATAGTTTTTCCAAAATTTAGTGAATTTGTCGATTTTTGTATCCATTTACAAATGGATCAAATCAGGGGTGATCTTTCTAAATTTAAAGTTCATCATAATAATTGGGTTAGTGAGAAAGATCTTTATGAAGATTCAGACGACGGAAGCTTTTTTGAGAAAATAATCAAAGTGTTAAAGAATAATGAATTCACCTATTTACAAGACGAAGCTCTCTGGTTTAAATCGAAGGAATTTAATGATGAAAAAGACCGTGTCTTAATAAGAAACAACCAAGACCCTACTTATTTTGCTTCTGACATTGCTTATCATAAATTCAAATTTGAAAGAGATTTTGATCAACTAATTAACGTCTGGGGTGCTGATCATCACGGATATATACCGAGACTAAATGGTGCTCTTGAGGCTTTGGAACTAGATTCAAATAAGCTCAAAACGTTAATTATTCAATTCGTATCACTAGTGAGATCTGGAAAGAACGTGAGTATGTCTACTAGAAAAGGCGAGTTTATTACCTTGAAAGAGCTCATAGATGAAGTCGGCGTGGAGGCTACTAGGTTTTTCTTCCTAGCTAGAAAGAGCGATCAAGCTCTAGAGTTTGATATCGATCTTGCAAAAAAAGAGGATAAAAATAATCCTGTTTACTATATTCAATATGCTCACGCTCGAATTTGTAGCTTAGAAAAAGAAGTTAAGAAAAGGAAACTCATTATTGACCAAAATAATGGATTAGATAACTTAAAACTCATCGCTAAAGAAAACGAACTTGACATTATTAACGAAATAGAAAGATTTCAAGATGTACTTTCACAATGCAGAAAGGATTTGGAAATTCATCCTTTATGCTTCTATCTAAGAGAGATAGCTTCAAAATTTCACTCTTACTATAATGCAAATAAATTTATTGAAGATAATAAAGATTTAAGGGACGCTAAATTTGCTTTGGTTTTTGCTTTAAAAAAAGTTTTTCAACAAGGATTAGAAATTCTTTCAATAAATGCTCCAGAAAAAATGTGACTCTACGATGAAGGACAAAATTGAGAAAGTTTTAATCGATATTGAGGAGATAACTAACAATAATAAAAATCAGAAAGTAACGCTTGTTGCAGTCAGTAAAAAGAAACCAGCTAGCGAAATATTT